>CAZFBP010000032.1:0-4550 GCA_964517255.1 uncultured Chryseobacterium sp. | reverse complement strand
ATACCGGCACCGGGCTCACGTATCAATGGCGCAAGAACGGCACGAACATCAGCGGCGCCACCGCGAGCAGCTACACGGCCACGGCGGCCGGAAGCTACACGGTGGTGGTGACCAGCGGCGGATGCAGCGCCACGAGCACGGCCACCGCCGTCACCGTGAACGCATCGCCCACAGCGGCCATCACGGCTGGAGGGGCCACCAGCTTCTGCACGGGTGGCAGCGTGGTGCTGAACGCCGCCACGGGCACGGGCTACACCTACCAATGGCGCAAGAACGGCACGAACATCAGCGGTGCCACCGCGAGCAGCACCACGGCCACGGCATCGGGAAGCTACACCGTGGTAGTGACCAGTGGATCGTGCAGCAGCACCAGCTCGGCCACCACTGTCACTGTGAGCGCAGCGCCCACGGCCACCATCACTGCGGGCGGAAGCACTACGTTCTGCTCCGGCAGCAGCGTCACATTGAATGCGAACACCGGCACAGGACTCACCTACCAATGGCGACGTAACGGCACCAACCTCACCGGCGCCACGGCCAGCAGCTACTCGGCCGCAACTGCGGGGAGCTACACCGTGGTGGTGACCAGCGGCGGATGCAGCGCCACGAGCACGGCCACCGCCGTCACCGTGAACGCATCGCCCACAGCGGCCATCACGGCTGGAGGGGCCACCAGCTTCTGCACGGGTGGCAGCGTGGTGCTGAACGCCGCCACGGGCACGGGCTACACCTACCAATGGCGCAAGAACGGCACGAACATCAGCGGTGCCACCGCGAGCAGCTATACCGCTTCGGCGGCAGGCAGCTACACGGTGGTGGTGACGAGCGCCGGCTGCAGCGCCACCAGCGCTGCCACAACGGTCAGCGTGAATAGCGCGCCTGCGGCCACCATTACCGCGGGTGGCACTACTGCGTTCTGCGCTGGCGGCAATGTGGTGCTGAGCGCTAACACGGGCACTGGCTTTACCTACCAGTGGAGGCGTGATGGCGTGAGCATCAGCGGAGCCACCGCGATCAGCTACACCGCCACCTTGGGTGGAGCGTACACTGTCGTGGTGGCCAACGGCGGCTGCAGCAACACCTCGGCTGCCACTGCGGTGACCGTGAAGGCGGCACCTGTGGTGACCTGTTCATCGAGCGCCTCCACCAGCACCGTGAGCGTTACCGCCACCGGCGGGCAGTCGCCGTACACCTATTCCTGGAACACCTCGCCGGTTCAGACCTCGGCCACCGCGACCGTATCGGCTTCGGGCACTTACACCGCCACTATTACCGGAGCGAATGGCTGCTCGGCCACGTGCAGCACGGCGATCACCTTGTCCAGCAGCGCGTGCACGGGCATCCGCACCGAGACCCACTTCGTCTGGGGCGCACCGGCCAGCGGGTCCAATCCCTCGGCGTACATGGTGGCCAATTGGGCAGCGGCCTTCCCATCCCCGAATTACCTCACCGTGGGCTGCGGTTCGCGCCTGGCGCGCTTCACCACCGCGCAGGCCGTGATCAATGCGCTGCCTTCCACGGGCACGGTGGCCTTGCTCCCCACCGGCACTGCGGTGAACCCGACGACGATCTCCAACGCGCTGCTCGGCCACCTCACGGCGATCAAGATCAGCATCCGCATGGATGAGCTGAACTCTTCCTTCAGCCCTGCGACGGCGCAACTGAAGAACATGCTCATCGCTTCGGGCACCTTCGCCGGATGGACCGTGCAGCAGCTGGCCAACCATGCCGATCAGGCCATCGGCGGCTGCGTTGCGCAGTACCCGCTGGTCACCATCGCCATCGCTCTACAGTCCATCAATAGCGGCTATCAGGGCGGCACCATGAGCAGCGGCTACCTCAGCTGCCCGGGCATGGCCGCAATGCCGATGGAAGGCGACGATGATCCGCTGGAACTGGCCAACGCGCTGCGCGCCACGGCCTTCCCCAACCCAACGCTGGGCGGCACCACCATCACCGTGCTCGGCCTCGCCGCGCATGATCCGGTGACGCTGCGCGTGCTCGACCTGCATGGCGCGCAGGTGGCCTCGCTCTTCGAGGGCGCGGCGCCGGAGCATGGTGAGCTGCGCGCGACTTGGGATGCTGCTTCGAGCGCCGCGGGCATGTACTTCTTCGAAGCCATCAGCGGTGATCGCGCCGTGCGCGGCAAGGTGATCGTCGAGTAGCGCTCAGATCCGCTCGATGGCCGCTGCGCGCAGCCAGCCGGTGGTGCCGTCGGGCAGTCGCACCTCGCACCAGCCATCGGCTTCGGCCAGCGCGTTCACCTTGGCGCCGCGGTGCAGCACGAAGAGCGCCTTGGATCCATCGCGCGGCTCGGCAAGCGCTTCAACCTTGGCACTGAGGACGATGCCTTCGTCGTCGGCGCCCAATTCGCGGTGGCGCGCCCATGCCATGGCCAACGAGGCGGCCAGCGACAAGGCGAACAGCGCCGTGAGCGCCCAGCCCGCCTGCTTCGCCCATCCGCGAGAGAGCACGGCCCATGCCAGCGCCGCGAAGAGCAGCGTGCAGGCAATCAGGCTCCAGCGCGCCCATGCGTCCGGGTCATCACCGCGCAAGCTGTTCCAAGTCTCGCCCAAGGGGATGGCGGCGCTCGGCCGGATCCGGTCTCGCACCTGCTCGTTGGAGAGGTCGAGGTTGGCCTGCAGGTCTGCGTGGTTGGGTGCCAGTCTGAGTCCGCGCTCATACCAGAGGATCGCACGCGCCACATCGCCGAGCTTGTAGTGCGTGTTGCCCAGTGCGAGGCAGAGGTCCGCGGAGCGGTACGAGGCGGCGACGGAATCGAACGCCGTGAGCGCTCCGGCGTAGTCGGCGGCGGCGTAAGCGCGCTGGCCTATAGCGGCAAGTGAGTCGGCCTCTGGCTTGGTGAAGGCATTGACCGCATGCGCCGAGACCGCGCAGAACAAGGTGAAGAGTAGAGCGCGGGTCATGTGCTGCTGGCGCGCTCCATGCGCTGGATCAGTTGGAGGGCCTCATCGTACAGCGCTTCTTGCGGCTGCGCGTCAGTCGGGGCGAAGCGGGCCATGTCGCACGCGCCGAGAACGCGCATCACACCTTCGGCGATGGCAGGTGCATCGGGCGCAGCGCCCAGCGCGCGGGCGATGGTCTCCGTTCCGACCTCGGCGAAGCCGATGCCGAGCTTGTCGCCCAGGTAGCCATGAAGGGCTTTGGAGAGCGAACCGTGGAACCGCGCGCGGTCCTTCGCCTGCAGCGCGGCCTGTGCCTCGCGCAGCAGCTTGCGCGCCTGCTTGTCGGCCGCGCGCCGCCGCATGCCAGCCCCATCGGCCCGCGCTCTCTCTCGCTTGCGGCTCCAGAGCACGAGCAGCACGAAGGCAATGGGCGGTGCGCCCAGACCAGCGGCCCAAGGCAGCGAGCCGAAGAGCTGCTCATCCTTCCCGCGCAGCTGCAGGTCGCCTGTGCGGATGTATCGGATATCGGAATCCAAGGCCGTGACGTCCGCGCGCTGCACGCCGCTGGGCGCATGACTGCTGGGACCTGCTTCACCGGGAGCGACCGTGAAGGTGATCGGCTCGCTGCGCAGCGAGCGGTACATCGCTTTCACCGGGTCGAAGTAGCTGATGCCGACGCTGCCCAGTTCGTAGGTGCCATCGTGGCGTGGGATCACCGTGTACTGGAAACCGCGCGATCCGCTCATGCCGCCCATGCCGATGCTGATGCGGTCGGCCACGCGCGGCTCGTACACCTCGAAGTCAGGCGGGAACTGCAGCTTGGGCGCTTCGATCAGCTTGAGGTTGGCACGTCCGCTCAGTCGCACTTCCACCTCGATGGCCTCGTCCATCTTCAACTCGCTTCGATCGCTCTGCACGCTGAGCGAAAGCTCGCCCACGGCGCCGGTGAAATCAGCAGGTGCCCCGGGCGGCAGTGGCAGCGCGGTGAGCTCTGCCGCGTTGCTCTTCACCTCGATGGTGGTGCCCCGGTTGAAGAAGCTGCGGCCCACGATGCAGGTGAGGCCCATCGGCTCGATGCGCAAGCCTCCGGCGCGCTGCGGGATCAGTAACTGCTGCCGCACTGTGGCCACGCGATAGCTCAGGCCATTGACCACACGGTTCTCCCACTGACCGGAGGCTTCCAGCTCCTCGCTCCAGAAGCCGTTGAGCTTGGGCGGGTCCATTTGAGGCGCTTCGAGGCCCGCGTACCGCGTGTACACTTGGTAAGTGACTGTGACCTGCTCGCCCACGTAAGCCTTGTTCTTGCTCAGCGCAAGCGCGATGAAGAGGTTTGGGTCGCGGCCCTGGCCTTGGGTGACCGCCGCATTGCCTGGTGATGCGCTGCCCTTGCCCACCTCGATCTTGATCGGCTCGGACTGCACCACTCCGCCGCCCACGCGGGCCTTCGCCGGGCCGATGGTGTAGGTGCCTGGCTTGGTGGCCGTGAGCACCCAGGTCCGCGACACCGAACTGCTCGACCGCCCGTTGATGAAGTTGTAGCTGCTCTGCTCGTACGGGCCTTGCACGATCACCAGCCCGCCCAGGTCAGGCGGCTCCATGCGGTCCTGCGCGTTGGTGAGGGTGATGGTGAGGCGTATCTGTTCG
>CAZFBP010000031.1:0-17953 GCA_964517255.1 uncultured Chryseobacterium sp. | reverse complement strand
TCCCGTTCTCGCGCAGCGCATCGAGCATGCGCAGCTTGTTGGCCAGCAGTTCGTCGCTGGGCTGCTCGCCGGGGCGCACCAATTGGAACACATGCACCTCGGCGGCCCAAGCCTTGGCCAGCAGCGCCACCGTGCTCAGCAGCCTGCCGATGTCCTTGTGGCCCGCAACGGGCATCACAATCCTCGATAGCTCCTGATCCACGGGGCTTTCGGCCTGCACCACGAAGCTGGGCACTACGGCCCGCCGCACGAGCTTGAGGATGTGCGCGCCGAAGAGCGATTGCCGCAGGCCATGCGGCCCGTGCGTGCCCATGACCAGCAACTGGTAGCCACGCGCGCTCTCGGCCGCGATCTCCTCCATGAAATCGCCCTCGGGCAACAGGATTCGGGCCTTCGCGCCGCCGGCGAGTTCCAGATTGACCTCGATGGCCTTCTGCGCTCGCTCACGCGCATGGGCATCACGATCGCCGCGCCCCATCACATGCAGGAGGCTCACGCGGGCGCCCAGCCGGTCGCCGTGCGACAAGGCATGCAGCACAGCGGTCTCGGAGGCCTTTGTGAGGTCGGTGGTGCAGAGGATCTCGGGCATGGCGCTGTGGGCGGCCAAGATACCCGTCCGCCTCGACCGAGCATGCAGGCATCGGTAAGCAGCGATCGGCGATTCATACGGAATGGCATTCTCCAAGCCCCTACTTTGGCGCGATTCCTCGAACCATGCGACTCCCATTACTCCTCAGCGCGCTCAGCCTTGGGTTGGCCCTTCAGGCTCAGTTGAACATCAGCTTCGTGGGCCAGCTGAGCTACCAGGCCTTGCGCAACAGCGATGTCAGCAACCTCTGGGGCTACACCGACGAGCTCGGCAACGAGTACGCGCTGGTGGGCGTGAACGGCTCTGGCGGCGGCAATCCTGGCGGCATCAGCGTGGTGAGTCTGGCGGACCCCACCGACCCGCAAGAGATCTTCTTCTTCCCTGGCCCCACCAGCATCTGGCGCGAAGTGAAGGTGTGGGGCGACTACGCCTACGTGACCACCGAGGCGGCGGATGGCGAGCTCACCATCGTGGACCTCAGCCCGCTGCCGCAGAGCACCAGCCTCAACGCCATCGTGTGGGACGCGCCCAGCTGGAGCACCTCGCACTCGCTCTTCATCGATGAGAATGGCCGGCTCTACATCCACGGAGCCAATACCGGCAATGGCGGCGTGATCATGTACGACCTCACCCAGGACCCGATGGACCCGGTTCTGGTCGGCGCCTATGACCCCTTTTACTGCCACGACAGCTTCGCGCGCGGCGACACGCTATACGCGGCGCACATCTACGATGGCTTCTTCACCATGGTCGATGTCTCCGACCCGGCCGCCCCGGTGCTGCTGGGCACGCACGCCACGCCCAACGAATTCACGCACAACACCTGGCTCGACGACAGCGGCCACTATCTCTTCACCACCGACGAGCGCACCAATGCTTACGTGGCCGCCTACGATGTGTCCGACCCCACCGACATCACCGAAGTGGACCGCCTGCGCAGCGACAACGGCTCCGGCGCCATCCCGCACAACACATACTGGCTGAACGGATACGCAGTGACCTCCTATTACACCTACGGCGTCTCGATCTACGATGTGAGCGATCCGCACAACATGATCGAAGTGGGCAGCTACGACACCTCCCCATTCACCGGCGACGGCTTCCATGGCGCGTGGGGCGTTTACCCCTACCTCCCTTCCGGCAGGCTCATCATCTCTGACATCGAACAGGGGCTCATCGTGCTGGGCCCCACGTACGTGCAAGCCTGCTACCTCGAAGGCCAGGTCACCGATCAGTCCACCACCGCGCCCGTGGGCAATGCCACTGTGCAGATCGTCAGCACCAATGCTCAGGATATCACCGGCATCGACGGGCTGTACGCCACAGGCAGCGCCACTGCGGGCTCCTACACCGTGCAAGCCTCGGCGCCCGGCTACTTCACGGCCACGATAACTGGCGTGCAATTGTTGAACGGCCAGGTGACTGTTCTGCCCATCGAATTGGTGCCCATGGTACCCTTCGATATCACCTGCACGGTGCTCGAGGCGGTGAGCAACGCGCCGATACCTGGAGCGACCGTTACGCTGAAGAGCCCGAATATCAGCTTAGAGGGAACCACTGACGCCAATGGCATCTGCGTATTCGCAGGCGCCTTCAGCGACAACTACCTGGCCACCGCAGGCCGTTGGGGCTGGCGCACCAGCTGCCTTCCTGCCCAGATGGTGAACCCCTCGAACAGTTCGCTTCAGTTGGTGCTGCCTGCAGGCTATGCTGATGACTTCTCCCTTGATCTAGGATGGTCCGTTACGGGAACGGCCGGCATAGGCCTTTTCGAGCGCGGCGATCCGGCAGGCACACTGCTCGGAGGCAGCCCTTCCAATCCTGATCTCGATATGCCCGGTGATTGCGGCGATGATGCGTACGTGACCGGATTGGCAGGCGGCAACCCCGGTGACAATGACGTGGACGACGGCAACACGGTGCTCACCTCTCCGCTCTTCGATGCCACTGGCGAAGGCGAGGCACATGTGCGCTTCGCGCGCTGGTTCGTGAACGCGGGCGGAAGCGGCACGCCGAATGACCAGCTGCTCATCCGCCTTGACAACGGCAGCACCACCGCAACGCTCGAGACGGTGACCGTGAGCACTACAGGCAACGGCAGTTGGCTCAGCCGCGATTACCGCATCTCGGATTTCCTGGTTCCCACCGGCACCATGCGGATCCTCGTGAGCACGGCGGACAACACGCCCGGTCATATTGTGGAGGCCGGCTTCGATGTGTTCGAGCTGGAGTACCTGGATGTGAGCGGCCTCGGCGCCACCTCTTCCGTGGTTTGGTCGATCTATCCCAACCCGTCCGCGGGCAGCGTTCGGATCGCAGTGGCCGATCCGCGCCACCAGCGGGTTGATGCCTTCGACCAAGCCGGCCGATTGGCGGCGACGCATGCGATCAACGGCGGGGCGACCGAGCTTCAGCTTGAACTCGGCGCCGGCTGCTACACGATCCGGCTGGAAGGCGCGGATGGCATTCTCGGCAGCGCGAGGCTCGTGATCATTCCTTGATCAACGGCCCGATTCAGCGCATGCGGCTATCGGCGCCGCAATTCTCCAGCAGCAGGCGGTCAACCTCCGGGATGTCCGCCAAGGCCTTGGCCAGCGAGAGGTCGTCGCAGGCGCGTGCGCGATCGCCCTTGCGGATGCGCAGGAACGCGCGGGTGCGCAGCGCGAAGGGATTGCTGGGGAAGTTGCGCAGGCTGCGCTCCACATCGGCCCAGGCCTCGGCGTCGCGTCCCAATTTCGCGTACGCGTACGCGCGGTGGCTCATGGCCACGGGTTCATCCTTATCTGAACTCAGCGCACGTTCGGCCATCGAGAGCGCCTCCTCATGCCGGTCCAGCTCATTCAGTTCCTTCGCCCGGTTCGTCCAATTGCCCATGTCCACGGGATCCAGTTCGCAAAGCCGCTCCAGCACGCGCAGCGCCTCGGCATGCTGGCCCTCGCCATCGTGCAGCTGGGCGAGGGTGCGCATGGCATGTTCATCCTCCAGGCCAAGCGCCCACGCGGCGGCCAGGTCGTCCAAGGCCTCCTTGAAGTGCTTGCGCTCGGCGCGCGCCTCGCCGCGCAGGTTGTAGGCCTTCGCCCGGTAGTGATCGCTGCGTGCGTACTGGATGGCGCGCGCGCCATGGAACTCGGCGCGGTCCGAATCGTTGGCGCGAAGCGAGTAGATGCCGCGCTGGAAGTGCGCTTCGCCGTTGGTGCTGTCGAGGCGCAGCGCGCGGTCGATGTCCTGCACGAAGCGCTCCATGCGGTCGAGCACGTAGTAGGCACGGGCCCGGGCCAGCAAGGTGATGGGCGTGGCCTCCTTCTTCACGGCCTCGTCGAACACGTCCAGGGCGCGCTGCGGCTTCTCGGCGTCCATGAGCGAATCGCCGCGGATCAGCAGGCGCTGCACGCTCTGCGCGCGCGCATCGGTCTGCGCCAGCGAGATGCAGGTGGCCGCAAGGGCACTGAACAGGCGATTGATTGACCGCGCTCCCATTGGCGCCAAATGTAACGGACCGCTTGGGGGCCATGGGCCCTGATCACCATCGGCCACCAGCGCCGCCTCCTCCAAAGCCGCCCCCACCAAAGCCGCCGAAACCGCCTCCACCGAAGCCGCCGCCGCGTCCGCCGGACCACCCGCCATGCCGTCGGCCCATTTGATTGAGCAGCCAGAAAGCCGTCCAGAAGTCGATGCCATTGGTGCGAGCGTACGTTCTCGCCCGCTTGCGCGTCGCGAGCACGAAGACGATGAGCATCACTAGGCCAACGAGCAGCGCTCCCCAAGGCACGCGCACACGATCATAGCTGGCATGGTCGTACTCGCCTTTTGCCAGTGCGAAGAGCACATCCAGCGCGGACTCGATGCCCGCGGCGTAGGCGCCTTGCTTGAAACGCGGAAGCAGTTCATCGTCAAGTATGCGGCGGCAAGTGGCATCGGGGATGGCGCCTTCCAGACCATAGCCGGTGGCGATGACGACTCTTCGAGAGCCGCTGCCGCCGGTAGGCTTGATCAGGATCACGATCCCGTTGTTGAAGTCCTTCTGCCCGATTCCCCAGCGCTCGCCCACGGCGAAGGCGAGGTCGGCGGCCTCCTCGCCGCAAAGCGTGTCCACGATGAGCACCAGCACTTGGTTGCTGGTCTCGCGGGCGAATGCGGTGAGGCGCGCGTCGATGCGTCGCTCCTCGGTGGCCGTGAGCAACGGCGCATAGCTCCAGAGCAATCGGTCCTGCTGGCCCCGGGCCGGGGGCTCAAGGTCGCAGGGGAAATGCGCAGCGCTCAGTGGCAGCGCGGAGACGATCAGCAGAATCAAGAGCAGCTTCCTCATGCGCGGAAACTCACGTCGTTGCTCAACTCATCGCGATCACCCCGCTGGTAGGGGTGCATGTCTCGCAGCTTCTCGCCCACCATGCGCACGGCTTCGCACAGCCCATCGGCATGGCGGCTCGCCGCGAAGTGCAATTGAAGCACGCCCAGCACGTCGCGCCAGAAATACGGGCCCACGCGGTCGTTGACCCCCTTGTCGCCCAGCACGGCGGCCTGCCGGTCGGCCACGCTCACGTAAATGAGCACGCCGTTGCGGTCCTTGGTGCGGTGCATGCCGAGCTCCTCGAAGAGGAAGGCGGCGTGGTCGAGCACATCCTCCTCGATGTGATCCTCGAGGTGCACGCGGATCTCCCCGCTGGTGCGGCGCTCGGCCTCCCCGATGGCGGCGGCCACGCGCGCGCGCTCGTCTGGCGTAAGGAATGCCGCGGCGGTGATCACTTATTGGAAGCTGATGTCGGGAGCGTTCTCCGTGCCCTCCTGGGCCGAGAAACCCTCCTTCGGGGTGAAGCCGAAGAGGCCCGCGAGCAGATTGCCTGGAAAGAGGGCGATGCGCGTGTTGTAGTCGGCCACGGCATCGTTGAACTTGCGGCGCTCCACGGCGATGCGGTTCTCCATGCCCTCGTACTGCGCCTGGAAATCGCGGAAGCTCTGCACGGCTTGCAAGGTGGGGTAGTTCTCCACCAGGAGTCGGCCTATGGCGCCGCCGAGGTTCTGCTGCGCCGCCTCGAACTCGCGGATCTTCTCCGGCGTGAGGTCGTCGCCATCGAGCTTGATCTCAATCGCTTTCTGGCGCGCGGCCACCACGTCCTTCAGGGTCTGGCTCTCATAGTCCGAGGCGCCCTTCACGATCTCCACCAGATTCTTGGTCTTGTCCGCGCGCGCCTGGTAGGCTACCTCCACTTGCGACCATTGCCGTCCGACCGCGATCTCCGCGCGCTTCATGCCGTTGCGGGCCGAGATGGCCCAGATGGCCAGGATGCCGGCGATGCCGGCGAAGACGATCAATCCGAGGTACCGTTTCATGTGCGCGTTTTTTGGCCGGGCGAAAGTATCCAGCGTGCCGGGTGCGCCCCACGCACCAGCAGAGGTCCTTGACCGAAGGTCCTCGGGCCTGACGAGCGGCGCCTATTGCACCAGCAGCGTGGCACTCTGTCGGCCGCCAGCTCCGCTGAGCACCAGCGCGTACGCGCCAGGAGCCAAGCCAGTCAGATCAATGGCGCGCGGTGAGTTGCCTGAGATGGGCAGGTCCATCACCAAACGGCCACCGGGGTCGGCCACGGCGAGCCGCTGCCATGCGCCCGGGGGCACCTTGAGCCATGCCGTGCCGTTGGCCGGATTGGGCCACACACGCATGCGGCCCGCGTTAACAAGCGGCGTGCTTGTGGTGATATCCTCCGGAGAAAAGTGGAAGCGCGCCGTGGTAGGCTGGCCGCCCGTGACGTTGATCTGCAGCACGGGCAGGTCCATGCCCGCTGCGATCCATTTGTACTCGATGGCCTGCGGTTCGGGGAAGGTGAAGCCCTGGCCGAACTGCTCGATGTACGCGCTATCGATGCGGTCCAAGGTGCTCTTCACGCGCAGCACCTCGAAGGTGTCCGCAGGCAGGTAAAGTGTTCCCCAGCCATCCACCTCGTTGTAGCGCGTCTGTTGCTGAGTGAAGCTGAAGAGCGTCGGCACATTCAGCGTGAACTCGCTGTAGCTGGTGTCCATGTCGCCGTACTCGAGCGGGAATCGGTGGATCCAATCCACGGGGATGCGACGCGTGCTGGTGGGCACGCCGTTCACGTTGGCTCCGAAGCCCACATTGCGGAAGCCGAGCGCATCCTTCTTGAAGTACTCGTACACATCGGTCACGGTGAGCACTTGGAAACTGAAGTCTTGGCCGCGCACGGCGTAATTGGCCTGATGCTCAGGGTAGAGGAAGCCGTTATTGAAATAGAATTGGTAAAGCAGCGGTGTGCTGGCCACCGTGACGCACGTATCGGCCACCTCCAGATCGGGGCTCAGCATGCCGAAGTCCCACACGTAGCCGGCCTCGGTGGGCACGGGATCCAGGCCATTTGCTTGGGTGGTCCACAAGCGCACGGTGTCGCCGGCCGAGGGCATGTCGCTGGGGCCGATGACGATTTGGGCCGAGACGAGGAGCGGGAAGAGAATTGAAGTTGCGGCGAGCTTCCTCATGTGCGCGATTTGGCGGCCAAGCTAGGAGGAAGCATGGAGCGGCGCGCATCGGCGGCCGTGGGCGGCTGGCCTACTTTCGCACGCGATGCGGATTCCTTCGATCCTCGGGCTCCTGCTCTTCAGCCTTCCGGCCCTGGCCCAGCCGGACAAGCCCAAACTGGTGCAGTTCAGCGGCGTGGTGGTCACCGACAGCCTGGGGCCGGTGCCCTTCACCAACATCATGGTGAAGGACACGTACCGGGGCACCATGAGCGACGTGTACGGCTACTTCAGTTTCGTGGCGCAGGAAGGCGATACGGTGCTGTTCAGCGCGCTGGGCTTCACCCGCAGCAGCTACGTGATCCCGCTCGCGCTTGCTGAGAGCCGCTACTCCATGATCCATGTGATGAGTCAGGACACCATCTGGCTCAAGGAGCAAGTGGTGGTCCCTTGGCCGTCAAAAGAGCAGTTCGCCGAAGCCTTCCTCAATCTCCAACTGCCAGCCGATGATTACCAGCTCACCATGCGCAACCTCTCGCCAGCGGAGATGGTGCAGCGCATGGAGAACCTGCCGCCCGATGCGGCACTGAGCTACAACTACCAGATGGCCATGGACCAGACGCGGCTGTACTACAGCGGCGGAACGCCGACCATCAACCTGTTCAATCCGATCGCTTGGGCACAGTTCATCCAAGCGTGGAAGAGCGGGAAGCTCAAGCGGCAATAATCCCGCTGCTCAAGGCAGCTCGCACCAGTAGGCGGCGCGCTCAGGGTCGCAGCGCAGCAGGAGCGGCAATTCCATGCCCGGCTTCACCAGCAGCAGCTCCCAGGGATCCCTGATCTCCATGAAGCGCTGGCCCTCGCGCGTGAGCTCGAAGGAGAGCCCATGCTCGTGCGATCGACCGGTTCTCGGCTTGGCCAGCTCCAGTCGCATCAGGCCACCCTCTCCGACACTGGTGCGCGCGGTGAAAGAGCGGAAGTCCATGTAGCCTCCCAGCAGCGCTTGCAGCAGCGCCTCGGCCCGCTGCGCGCGCCACACATCCCGGCCCGCCTGATCGCGCTGCTGCCGCCATTGGTCGAACTGCGCTTGCGTGGGCTCTGCGTAGGTGGGCTTGAAGACGGCCTTCGGAGCGGGGTCCTTCTTGATGGCCGCGAAGAGCGGTCCCGTCATGCCTGGTTTCACCAGTATCAGCTCCTTCTCCGCGATGTAGAGCATGTGCTCTTCTCCTGCCGCCGTGGGCACATAGCCATGGTAGCGCTGGAACTCGGCGTTCAATTCGCGGCGGCGCAGGAGTCCCAGCCTCACCAACGGCCCCAGTTGCGGAGTCCGCCCCAGGAAATCCGAGAGTTCCTCATAGCCCTGCTCGCGCGAGCGCAGGATCCGGTGGTAACGCGCCTCGAACACCGCCGCTGTCATGCCGCCAAGGTCCGCTGGCCGCGAAGCCGCTCGTTGGCCCCCGATTCCCGATCACCAACGAAGCCGTGTTGATCGCAGCGCGCGGTGCTCCGGAAAGCCTTGGGCCATGCGGGATGCAGCGGAAATGAGAGCGGCGCGGTGAAAGCCGCGCCGCTCTCAACAAGGACCCGTTGACTACTCCGCGACGAACGACGCCACGCGCGCGCCTTGCGCATCGGTGACCCGCGCGGTGTAGATGCCGGACTCGAGGCCGCGCAGCTGGAAATCACCGCCCTGCAGCCTTCCGCTCAGCACGATTTTCCCGGTGGCATCCATGACCTCCACGGCGGCCTGCGGATCAACGCCGGTGAAGACAAGGCGGTCGGTGGCCGGGTTCGGGTAGAGGCCGAAGGATACCACCTGGCGGACCTGCGAGACACCGGTGAAGGTGCCTTGAACGACGGTGTGCACAGTATTGATGGCGGGACCCTTGATGACCTCCATGTCGCCATTGGGCCACTTGATGCTCACCTCATCGACCTGCTCATCGCTGCCGATCCCGAAGTGCGCGCCGATGAAGCTCATGTAGCGGAAGCCGTCGCCGCTGCGGATGTCGCGGATCTGAGTGCCCATGGGGCTGGTGATGGTGACGCGCGCTCCGATCGCGTCGCGGTTGCTGATGGTGCCCTGGGGATTGATGCGGATCCAGTTGTTGTCGTTGCCGAGGTTCCGGGAATAGCCGCTGGACCCCGCCACGTCGAGGAAGCCATCGTTATTGAGGTCGCCGATGGCATGGTTCGCAGGTGCGGTGTTGTCGTGGCTGAAGGTGCCATCGCCGTTATTGTAGTGGATGGCACCGCCGCCCATGACGTCGATCCAGCCGTCGTTGTTGAAGTCGTGGCTGGTCCATTCAATGCTCTGGCCGGACCAGGTGTCCATGCCGCTGCTGGCCGTGATATTGGTGAATGTGCCGTCACCATTGTTGCGCATGAGCTTGTGGAAGCCGCTGCTGCTGGCGCCGATCAGCACGTCCATGTCACCATCGTTGTCGAAATCGCCCCATGCGCTGCTCCAGCTCTGGTGGCCGTCCGCGAGGCCCAGGCCCGGAGCCGTGTTGGTGAATGCGCCGCTGCCGTTGTTGAGCATCAGCAGGTCCTGCGGGTCGCAGCCGCACTTGGCCACGAAGAGGTCCATGTCGCCGTCGTTGTCGATGTCGGTGAAGATGCTGCCGTAGTTGCCACAGGTGGTGCCGTAGCCGCCTTGGGTGAAGGTGAGGCTGCCCGCGCCGTTGTTCAGGAATGCGACGTTCGCGTCCACGTCGTGGCAGCTGAATGCGTCGAGGTGGCCATCGTTGTTGACGTCCACGAAGTTGGTGCGCTGGCAGAAGATGTAATTCAATGGCGTCCATTCGGTGTACGCGGCGCCTGTTTCGTTGGCGCTCATGAAGGTGGCTCCGCTGCCACCGCCATAGAGCAGGTCGCGGAACCCATTGCTGTCCCAATCGCCGATGGCGAAGCTCCAGGAAGCCGTGTTGTCGGCGGTCGTGGTGGGGAAGGTGACCACGTTGAAGGTCGGGCTGTTCTGGTACGCCACTTTGAAGCTGGTGGAGCCGGGCATCACGGCATCGTCCATGCCGTCGTTGTTCATGTCAACCACGCCTTGGATGCCGCCGGATCCGGCGATGGGGGTGCTCGTGAAAAGCACCATGCCGGCTGGTGGCGGCGGCACTATCGTCTCGAGCAAAGTGAAGGTGAAGCCGCTCGCATTCCAGTAGCTGTCCCAAGCGATCAAGTACGTGACTCCTGCAGTCACCTCGAATGTGGTGATGGAGGTGTAGTTGGGGCCTGTGTCATCATCACCCGCGTGGCACACAGGAGTCGCGCAGTCTCCGGTGTACACATGCACCCGCGTGTCCACATTGGGGTAACCGGTCACGTTGCTGCTCAGCGTCACGGTCATGCTCGAAGCAGCCGTGAAGGCGTACCAAGCTCCGAAGCCGCCTGGCGTAGCCGGCCCGGAACAGATCACGGTGGGCGCCGTCCCAGTGAGCTGGGCGGCGGTGTGCGTGCCCAGGCCGATGGCCGTGGCAGTGGCGCAGGTGCCTTGCGCCCAGAGCGCGAGCGGCGCGAGGGCGAGGGGGAGCGAAAGGGTCCTAATTGATCTCATGGCGGGTGTTTGGTTCGGTAAAGGAAGCGGGGACGGGGCATTCAGGCGATGCCGGACTCGACGCGTTATTGACATCCTTTCCAGCGTCAGCGTTGCTTGGCGGGCTCAACCTGCCACTAACAGGCATTTCGGTACGAGCCGGAAACGGAGTTCATGGCCCAGTTCCACCGGTTCGCCGTCGATGTGCGCCCAGGTCCCTTCCTGCCAAACCTGCGCCTCGGTGGCCGTGATGCCCAAGAGGTTGGGGTTGCCGTCGGCGCGGTGGGTGTACACATCGTAGAGCGCCTTGAGCAGGGCGGGCAGAGCCGGCTTACGCACCACGCGCAACTCGGCCAGTCCATCATCGGGCAAAGAACCGGGGCTGATGTCCGCGCCGTTGCCGAACTCGCGCGTGTTGCAGAACACGAGCATGAGCACGCGGTGCTCCGCGGTGTCCTGATTGGCTTTCAGCACCACGCGCATCGGCTTCGCGCTGAGGATCTCCTGGGCCACGATCTTCACGTAGCCCAGTTTGCCCCGGCCCTTGCTCTTGTCGAACCGGTGCGCCACGCGCGCATCGAAGCCGATGCCCGCATTGCCCAGGAACAGCTCATCGTTGAGGTAGCACGCATCCATGCGGCGAGGCGAAGCGGTGAGCGCATGGCGCAGCGCCTTCTCCGGATCCAAGGGCAGCCCGATGCTGCGCGCGTAGCCGTTGCCGCTGCCCATGGCCACGATGCCCAAGGGGACCTCAACGCCCACCAGCGCGCGCGCGATGGCGTTGTTGGTTCCATCGCCGCCCACGCTGATCACGCGCTCGCACCCTGCGGCCACCGCTTCGCGCGCCAGCGCGGTACCGTCGGCGGGCCCTTTGATCTGAAGCAGTTGCAATTCAGCGCCGAGCTCGCGCGAAACGCGATCCGCGATTCCCCGGATCAACGGCGCCCGCCGCTTGCCTGAACGTGGGTTGTAGATCACGGCCGCCTTCATGGTGCGACGGATGAAGCCGTGAGGCGGTTCTCGGCCATGCGCGTGGTGAATTGCTGGATGGCCGCTTTCAACCGCCGCACTTCGGGTCCGTCGCCTTCCACGGGCAAGGGGTTCCGCAGGGCGGTTGGTGAGAGGTGCTCGCCCTCGAAGCAGAAATTGCCCTCAGCCAAGAAGGCGAACCAGAAGCCCATGGAGCGCGCCACGGCCATGCCACGTCCACTTCCATGGGCCACGCTGGAGCCGAAGCCGAAGTACGGCTTGCCATGACCGATGAGTTCCAGCACGGTGGGCATGATGTCGATGTGCTGGGCGATGATTGGCGGTGCGCGCGGCGCGATGACCTTGGGCCAATAGAACACCAGGGGCACCCAGTAATCCACGGCCTCGGAGTACTGCTGCCCGCTGCGGTCCAGGTCGGCGGTGTGATCGGCGGTGATCACGAAGAGTGTGTTCTCGAACCACGGCTGCGTGCTGGCGGTGGCGAAGAACCGCCTCAAGGCGTCGTCGGCGTAGCGCAAAGTGGGCTCGATGCGGTGCTTGCCGTTGCCGAAATGGCGCTCCTCTCCTTCCGGCAGTTGGTAAGGATGGTGCGAACTGAGCGTGAAGGCCACGCTGTGGAAAGGCTGCGGCTCCTTGGTGAGCTCCTGCGCGAAGAACTGCAGGAAGGGCCGGTCCCAGATGCCCCATGTGCCGTCATAGTCGTCGGTGCCGGGGTACTCGTTCATGCCCACGTAGCGCTGGTAGCCTGCGGCGCTGGAGTAGGTATCGAAGCCCATGGTGCCGTTGCGCCCGCCGTGGAAGAAGCTCGTGGCGTAGCCCTCGGCGCCGAGCACGTTGCCCAAGGCCGTGAAGGGCTGTTGCGCGTAGGGCGAGGTGAGGAAGGCCTCGTCCATCCATTCGGGAATCGACGCGGTAACGGCCGGAATCCCATCGATGCTCCGTCGGCCATTCGCGTAAGCGCGCTGAAAGCTGAGGCCCTCTCCCATCAGCGAGTCGAGGAAAGGCATGCAGTCCTCCGCGCCGTTGAGCCGCTTGCTGAAGGCGGCCGAGAAGCTCTCCAGGATGATCACCACCACATTGGGCTTCGTGATGAAGGCGGAGTCGAGCGCCACCGCGCCGGCGCGATCCGCGATCGGCGCATGCTCCACGGTCCACAATCGATCGGCCTCCTCCTGCGGCATGTACACGCGCGCCTCCAGCACGGGCTTGCCGAAACTGGTGAGCAGGGTGAATGGCGTGTTGAGGGCCACGGTCATGTACGGCGGCGGCGCGTGCTCAGCGGCGTTCATCGGGCCCAGCGGGATCAGCTGCAGGCCGCCGCGCGAACCGATCACGAAGAAGAGGATCGCCGCCAAGCGCCAAGCCGCGTTCGGAAGCCATCGCACCTCCGCTTCCCCCCTGAGACGGGCAGCACGGCGATAGCCCCACCACGCCAAGGCGATGCTCGCGATGAAGAGCAGCACGATGTGCCAGAAGTCAAATGCGAAAGCCGGGATCAGGCTGAACGTGTCACGGCCGCCGGCCATGATGTCCAGGAGGTCCGCGGTGCTGCGCTTCAGGGTGAAACGGTAGTACTCGATGTCCACGCAGGCGAAGAAGAGGCCCACGGCATTCACCGTCATGAAGACGATGCGCTTCGCCCGCGCGAACCCGCCATGCTCCGCAGCGCTGATGAGGCACAGCAGCGCCCAGGGCAGGTTGATCCACGCCAGCGCGCTCAGGTCGAAGCGCAAGCCGCCGAGGTAGGCGCCGATGGGCACGTCCGGGAAGCTATCGGCATTGCGCAGCGCGAAGGCTAAACGCAGCAGCGAATAGATGAGCAGGAGGACGCCCATGCGCGCGAGAAGTACCAGCAGGGGCCTCATCCGATCGTGGCGCCAAAGATGCTCATGGCGCCACAGCCGGTAACTGCAGCACGTAGCGCCCCTCAACTTCGAGCACGCTGCGCACAGGGAACCATTCGTGCCCTCGGAACCGCAGCGTGTCACCTGGCGATTCGCCGATCACGTAGCGCACCTCGCCCTCGTCCATCATCCGGATGAACGCTGAGAGGTCGTACACGTCCCGGACGCTCCACGACACCACATCCTTCTGCGCCACCAGGCCCTGGCCGTTGAGCAGCAATTCCAAATGGCCGCGATAGGTGACCAGCACCTTCTCCGCAGGCTTCAGCCCGAGCTCGTTCAACAATGCACGGTGCACGGCGAGGTCGGCGCGATACGCTGCTGCGTGGCGCTCCACTTCCGCGACATCGGTACGACGCTGCAACAACACGCTGCGATGCCGGGCGAAGAGGATCATGAAGAGCAGCATGGCGATGTGCGGCCACCGGCTCGTTCCATGCCACGATCGCGCGACGAGGACTGACGCCAGCAGGTGCGCTTCGAAGAGGTAGTTGAGATTACTCCCGCTCTTCAGCCCCGCCAGCAGCCCGAAGGCCAGCGACAGGCCTCCGGCCGAAGCGAGGAACCGATCAGTCCGACCGCCAAAGGCAATGGCACGCGCCACGAGCACGAGCAGCGCGGCATGGAACGGCGCGTAGTACTTGTAGGTGGCCAGGTCGCGGAACTCATGGTACAACGATGGCGAGATGCCATTCGCGAGGCCCTGCACCGTGTTCTTGAGGAAGTATGGCCCGGACGCGGACGTCGCGATCGCCAGCGCCGCGATCGAGCCCAGCGCTGCCACGGCGACGGCGAAGATCCACGCCTCGCGCCACGCACGTCGGAGTAGCAGGTCGAACGCGATGATCCCGATCACCAGCAAGCCCGTCTGCTTGGCCAGCACGCAAAGCACTGACAGCAGCGCCGTGAAGAGCAGCGCGCGATGGCGATGCTGCTCCAACCCGCGCGCATGAACGAGCAACGCGGCCGCGAAGAGCAAGGCGTACAGGGCATCGCCTCTTCCGAAGAAATGCTCCGTGAACAGCACGAAGGCGAAGAGGGCCACGGCGATCGCGATCCACCGCGTGACGCCCACCGCACGGCAGAGCGCGTACACCAACGCGCAGGTGAGCAGATTCATGACCAGCGCCATGATCCTGTTGATCAGGTAAAGGCCGTAGGTGTCCGCAGGCCCCACGCCCATCGCCTTCGCCATGCCAGCGAGCAGCGCGTAGTAGGCCGGAGTGTACTGCATCACATCGAAGGGCGGCTGCTCGGGGTCCTCGTAGAGCGGTCGGCCCAGGAGGATCTTCTGGGCGCCATACACCACGTTGATCTCCGCGCCGCCCAGGTCCACCCGGTGATCGGCGATGAGTTGGACGCGCAACGCGAAGTGCCAGGCGACCACTGCCAGCAGCACGGCCAGCAGCACGCGGTTGGCCCAGGTCACCACCCCTTCCATGGCCGCCGAAAGTACCCGTCTCGTCGCGCGTGTGCGCCTTACCGCACGGCCGTCCGTCGTCAACACCCGCTCTTTATCAACGGGCGGTTAGCGGACGATCCAAGGCTGGTGCGCCGGATACCTTCGCCCCCGCTGCCGCGCGCAGCAACGCATCATACCCGCATGTCCCAGCTCACCACCGAGGATCGCCAATTCGTTTTCGAACATGGCACCCACGACGATGCCTTCCTGATCGCCACCTACGAGAAGCTCGTCTTCCCCCGGATCATCGAGGAGAAGATGCTCAGCCTGCTGCGGCAGGGCAAGATCAGCAAGTGGTTCAGCGGCATCGGCCAGGAAGCCATCAGTGTGGGCGCCACGATGGTGCTGCAACCGGACGAGTACATCCTGCCCATGCACCGGAACCTGGGTGTCTTCACGACGCGCGGAATGCCCTTCGCGAAGCTCTTCGCGCAATGGCAGGGCAAGGCCACGGGCTACAGCAAGGGCCGCGAGCGCAGTTTCCACTTCGGCAGCCAGGAGCACAAGGTGGTGGGCATGATCAGCCACCTGGGCCCGCAGATGGGCATCGCCGACGGCATCGCGCTGGCGCATAAGATGAAGAAGGAGAATAGGTGCACGATCGTCTTCACCGGCGATGGCGCTACGAGCGAAGGCGATTTCCATGAGAGCGTGAACGTGGCGGCGGTGTGGGACCTGCCCGTGCTCTTCATCATCGAGAACAACGGCTACGGACTGAGCACGCCCAGCAGCGAGCAGTTCCGCATGAAGCAGTTCACCGACAAGGCCATCGGCTACGGCATCGAAGCGGTGCAGATCGCGGGCAACAACATCCTGGAGGTGCACGACAACCTCGCGAAGCTGGCCGACAGCGTGCGCGAGAATCCGCGCCCGATCCTTGTTGAATGCATGACCTTCCGCATGCGAGGCCACGAAGAAGCCAGCGGGACGAAGTATGTGCCGAAGGAATTGTTCGAGACCTGGGGCAAAAAGGACCCCGTATTGAACTATGAAGCCTGGCTGCTGAAGACCGGTGTGCTGAGCATCGCCAAGCGCGACGAGATCCGCGCACGGTTGAAGGATGGCATCGAGGCCGACCTGAAGCATGCCTTTGAGGAACCGGAGCCGGTTCCTGTCGAGTCCGTTGAGGTAGGTGACGTATACGCTCCGATGAGCGCAGGCCTCGAGCCGCTAGCCACGAGCCACGAGCTAGAGGCTAGTGGCTCGAAGCTCGCGGCCCGTGAAATTCGAATGATCGACGCCATTCAAGAAGGCCTTGCGCAAAGCATGGAGCGTCACGCCAACCTGGTATTGATGGGCCAGGACATCGCGGAGTACGGAGGCGCGTTCAAGATCACCGAAGGATTCGTGGAGCGCTTCGGCAAGGACCGTGTGCGCAACACCCCGCTGTGCGAGAGCGCGATCCTCGGAGCGGCGCTGGGCCTCAGCATCAAGGGCATGAAGGCCATGATGGAGATGCAGTTCGCCGATTTCGCCAGCGAGGGCATCACGCAGATCTGCAACAACCTCGCGAAGATCCACTACCGCTGGGGGCAGAACGCCGACGTGGTGGTGCGCATGCCGACAGGCGCGGGAGTAGGCGCAGGTCCATTCCACAGCCAGAGCAACGAGATGTGGTTCGTGAAGACACCCGGGCTGAAGGTGGTGTACCCCAGCAACCCCTACGACGCCAAGGGCCTATTGATGACCGCCTTCGACGACCCCAACCCGGTGATGTTCTTCGAGCACAAGGCCATGTACCGCAGCATCACGGGACCTGTGCCTGAACAGCCCTACAGCATTCCGTTCGGCAAGGCGCGCGTGGTGCGCGAAGGTTCAGCGCTGAGCATCATCACCTATGGCATGGGTGTGCATTGGGCCATCGAAGTGGTGAACGAATCGGGCATCGATGCGGAAGTGGTGGACCTGCGCACGCTGGTGCCATTGGATGTGGGGACAATCCTCGCCAGCGTGAAGAAGACCGGCAAGGTGCTGCTGCTGCACGAGGACACGTTGACCGCGGGTTTCGGCGGCGAACTAGCAGCGATCATCGCCGAGCATGCCTTCGAGCATCTGGATGCGCCCATCGTCAGGCTTGCATCCTGGGATACACCGGTACCGTTCGCGTTACCGTTGGAACAGGGTTTCCTGCCGAAGGGGAGGTTGAGGGCGGCGGTGGAACGGTTGGCGGGGTATTGATCGGCGGTCGGCAACGCGCCGACGATTGACCAACGCGCCCGTAGCATCGACCCTCAGGGCCGACACTTGATTGCGCGAACGCCCCTGACAACCCACCGCCATCCGGTTCGCTCGGCGCCATCATCGGCGCGTTCAAATTCGCAACCACGTGCGGCATGAATCAACTGCGCAACACCCACGGCCAGCGCTGCTGGCAACGTGGTTTCCATGACCGCGCCATTCGCACCACGCACAGTGGCGCATTCGAACGCATCGCGGAATACATCGCGGACAATCCGAAGGATTGGCGGTGATCGTGAGGCTCCGAGGCGCATGAATGCCGCCAATACCTTTCACCCCATGCGTTCCCTCCTGCTCCTTCCGCTCCTCGGTGCCTCGCTCATCCACGCGCAGCCCCGCATCAACGGCCCCATGCTCGGCCACGTGGACATGCTGGCGGCTGCCGCCTGGATGCAATGCCAGGGTCCATGCGCCGCGCGGATCGAGTACTGGAAGGAGAGCGCGCCCGACAGCGTGATGCGCACGCCCGTGCAGGACAGCGACGCGGCGCTCGCCCACGCCATGGACTTCACGCTCGATGGCTTGATCCCCGGAACCAAGTACAAGTACAGGCCGATTGTGGACGGCGTGGCGCTCGAGCCGCTCTCCTTCCGCACGCAAACGCTTTGGAAGCACCGCACCGATCCGCCGGCCTTCAACGTGGCCATGGGCAGTTGCGCGTACATCAATGAGCCCGCGTACGACAGGCCCGGAACGCCCTACGGCGGCGACTACGGCATCTTCGATGCGATCGCGCTGAAGCAGCCCGATGTGATGCTCTGGCT
>CAZFBP010000030.1:0-18104 GCA_964517255.1 uncultured Chryseobacterium sp. | reverse complement strand
TGCGCATCGCTGTTCCCGCTGGTGTGGATGGTGGGCAACCAATTGGAGTTCGGCGACGCGCTCCACAGCGTGAATCAGAATGATGAATGGAACATGGGCAAGGAGGGCATCAACGACGATGTCTCCGAAGCCACGCGCATCCAGCGTGCGATCTTCTTCCCGTGGTCGTTCTGGCTGAACGCCTCGGTGCTCTGCTCCGCGCTGCTGCTCTTCGGATTGATCACTGCGGCGATCCGCAAACGGTTGTCGCGCGCGCAGCTGGTCTGGCTGATCCCGTTCGCGGTCATGGCGCTCATCTTCCAGAAGAAGGCCTGGGCGGGCTCGCTCATGCTGCATCACCGCTTCCTGGTCACCTGGCTCATCCTCCTCCTGCCCTTCGTGGCGCTCGTCTTCACGGTGCTGCGCGGCCGCATGCTGCATCGGGTCATCATGCCCTTGGGCGTGCTCATCACCATTCCCGCCGTGCTAGTGTTCGGCAAGGTGGACTTCATCAAGCTCATGGGCGAGCGCGATTCGGCCCGCGCCCTGGATGGGCTTGTGCTGGGCCACTACCGCGAGATGCAGATGGTGCCGCGCCTGCACGGCTCCGATACGGACGAGCTGCTCTCCCAGGTCCACATGCGCGCGAATCCGGGCGATGGCCTGATCCTCGACTTCCACAGTTGGGACCAATCGTACTACATCATGTTGCATTCGCCGACGAATACCATGGTGGTGGGCGGAGCGAAGCACGAAGGCTTCAAGGCCGATGAGGCGCGCCTGCTGCTCGCCGGGCACCCGCAGGGCCTCATCGTCTTCAGCCGGACCGGCATGTTGCGCGACCTGGCCGAACTGCGAGGCCCAGTGATGCGCCTCAAGGGCCTGCACGTGCCTCTCGCCGTTGAAGGGCCCATTATGCTCCGTGGCGCGCGCTTGTTCAGCTACCGTGTGATCGCGCCGGATGACTCGCTCGTGGCCGCCGCCGACAGTCTGCCGCCGAGCATGATCGTGCCTGCGACGAAGGACCTCGAGTATTACGACCACCTGATCCGCAGCGACGAGGCGTGGTTCGCATCGGTGCGGCGTCAGGCATTCTGGAAAGGCGAGAGCATTGATGCGGCGCTGCGCCGCAACGCGGAATGGATGATGGAGCAGGACAGGCCGCAGGCGAAGTAGCCCGTGCTACAGCCCGTACTTCACGATGCACCAGATTGCGCGGAAGCCGTCCTTCCAGCCGATCTTCTTGCCCTCGGCGTAGGTGCGGCCGTAATAGCTGATGCCCACTTCGTAGATCCGCGTCCCCTTCACGCGCGCCAGCTTGGCGGTCACCTCCGGCTCGAAGCCGAATCGCTGCTCCTTCAGATCGAGGCCTTTCGCGATGTCGCTGCGGATGAGCTTGTAGCAGGTCTCCATATCCGTCAGGTTCAAATTGTTGAACGCGTTGGAAAGGGAGGTGAGGAACTTGTTGCCGATGCTGTGCCAGAAGAAAAGGATGCGGTGCGGATGGTGGCCCATGAAGCGCGAGCCGAAGACCACGTCGGCGAAGCCCTCCACCACGGGCCGCAGCAGGTCGTTGTACTCGCGCGGGTCGTACTCCAGGTCGGCGTCCTGCACCAGCAGGTAATCACCCGTGGCCTCCTTGATGCCGCGATGGATGGCCGCGCCCTTGCCCATGTTGCGCGGCTGCTCGATGAAGCGGATGCCCATGGCCGGGTTGGATTCCATGTAGCGCTTCACCGCTGCCGGGGTGCCGTCCTTCGATCCGTCGTTCACGATGATCACCTCTTTCCGGATGCCATGGTCGAGCACCACATCACGCACCTTGTCGAGGATGAGGTGTATGGTGCGCTCCTCGTTGTAGGCGGGGATGATGATGGAAAGGGTGCGGACGGGCATGCGATGGGCCGCGAATGTAGCGGGGGCGTTGGTGCCTTGATCATGGGAGAGCAGGCGCTGTTCGGCCAGGCCTATCGGCGCGATCAGCTATCTGGTGCGCGCGCAGGCGCACCTCGCCGATCTCAATGCGCGGTTCCAGGAGGTACGGCGTCACCGTGAAGCGCAGTTCGTCGCCTAGGTGTAAGTCGCGCGGCATGAATGCGATGCCGGCGGTGAACCACTCGCCATAGCTCCGCACTTGGGCATGCGACGCAAGGTCCATGCGGTCGATGACTTCGCCGTTGCGCAGCTGGTCGATGGCGAGCGAGAGCCAGCTGGTGCTGTTCTGCTCTAGGGCACGAACGGAGCCGGTCACGAGCATTCTTCCGTTTGGGACTCCCTCGGGCACCACCCAACGCAAGCTGGGCTGCTTGATGCCGATCTCGAGCACCGTGTTTGCGCGTTCAGCTGGCATGCGCTCCTCGTGCACGAGCACGTCGAAGGGGCCGTTCAAGCGTTCATCGAGGTAAAGCGCGGTTCCTGTATCCTTGGATCGCGCGATCAGGGTCCACTCCGGCTCCGCGCGATCCTCCATGCCTGATGCCACGAGGTGGTAATCGCAGATCGGGAATCGGCCTTCAGCGGGCTGGTGCAGTTTCACCATCCATTGCATGCCGCGTGTTCGCAGGTAGAAGTCGAGCGTGGGGCTGCAGTACGGCGAGCAGCTCATCGTCACAACGGGCCGATGCTCAATCCTCCCCTCGTGATGTGCCACCGCCAATTCGAGCAAAGGCCGCACTTGGCCAGATGGCCGCCACTCGAGGGCGTATGAAAGATTCGCGCAACGGCCGAAGTGCGCGAGCACGATGATCGCGAGGCCTGCTGCCACTCCTGTTCCAATGGCCGTGATGCGATTGACCGAGAACAAGGCGAGCACGAACAGCCAGAAGAGGATCGGCACCAGGAAGAACGCCGTGCGCGTCCACGGCCAAGGCAGCCCCAGGTCCCGGTTCTGGAGCAGGAACCCCAGCATCACCAGCGACAGGATCGCCAAGCCAAGGACGACAGGCCTAGCCGTGCGGTGCCTGAAACCCGCCAGTGCTGCCGCGCACGCAAGGCCGGTGAGGCAAAGCAGCGTTGTCATGATGGCCATCGCATCATCCCATTCGTAGGCGCGATAGCAGAGTAGCTCGGCCACGGAGCCGATCATGCCGTTCCATGGATCGTCCGCGCCGTGGTAGAGCGCCTTGCCATGCAGCATGCGCGACGCGTTCCAGGTCACGAATGCCAAAGGCGCAATGGCCGACCCCAGGATCTTGAGCAAGGCGCGCAACGGCACTACCTGCCCATTCCTGCGGGCGACGATGATCACTGCGCTGCAACAGGCCCCGACGAGCCCAATCAGATAATTGAGCAGCATGGTGCTTGCCAGCGCGGCGAGGCCAGCGAGCAGCGCGCTGCGGGCGGCGAAGCGATGCGCCCAATCCTCCATGGCGAACCGATAGAGCTGCCACAGCGAGAGCAGGAGCAAGCCGTGGGATAGGCCATAGCCGCGCGCCAGGCTGAAGAAATCGAGCAGATAGGGATGCACGCACAGCAGCACGAAGGACGAGAGCGCAAGCAAGGCGTTGGGCGCGCGCAAGGCCAGACGTGAAGCGGCGTAGAAATAGAGAGCGCCGCCAATCAGGTTCGGGATGCGCATGGCGAACTCATGCGGGCCGAAGAGCTTCATGAAGAGCCACATGCCCCAAACGTTGAGCAGGTGGTGATTCGCGGAGGCATCGTCGTGCTCGAAGAGGATCAACTTGCCCGCACGCACATAGTTCAAATACGTAACAGCCTCGTCGTAGCTGAATGAAACGGTATGGGCGCGCGCGGCGATGTACGCCAGCAATGCGCCGCTGCCGATGGCCAGCGTCAACCGTAGCCGACGGCCCTGAAGGCCATTCCCTTCGTGCTTGCTCATGGAACGAACCGCTAATCTCGGTGACGGATGCTCTCGATGGCCGCGTTGCGCTAACGCGGCAAGGCGTCGCGGACCAGACTCAAGTACGCGGACCAGTCATTCAAATCACCAGGGTAGCAGTGGGTAGCGGCCAAGGCCATTCGAGTGAGGAGGATGGCGGCAAGAGCGCAGGTCGCTATCGACGTCGCAAGCAGCATCCTGTTCCGCACGGCCGGCCCCCAGGAGCCCTGCAGCACGAGCGCGACGAATGGCATGTATTGAACCATTGGGCGCGCGCCAAAGGAGCAGCCGTAGTACCAGACATGCCACGAGGCCGAGAACCACACCGCCATAGCGAGCGTGCAGATGACCACGAGGGTCACGCGCCGTTCCGTGCGCCAAGCAAGCCATGCACTGAATGGCAGGAGCAGAAGGACCGGGGCATAGGGCAGCCATCCGCTCCCTGGCGAGAACAGGAAATTCCAAAGCTCCGGAGAGGCCCAGTTGGAGAAGCCCTCATCGCCATAGCTGTAAACGACCCACTGACCATGCGCGAAACGCCAATATGCGAACTGCGGCGCCGCAGCCAGGCACATGGCCCCGACCAAGCCTAACCAGAACCGATAGGACCCGAACGCCTGAGGCCTCTTGATCCACAACAGCCCCAACAGCCCTGCCACTGCAACGACATCGGATGGCCTGATCAGCACGAGCATTGCGCACGCGAACTGGAACAGCGCCAAACGCCTGCTGCCGCGCTCTGCGGAAGTAAGCAGCGCCCACAAGGCGAGGCAGACCAGGAAGAACGAGTAGACGTGAGTGTACAGCGGCATGCGCACGGCATAGTATGCCGCGTTGCTCCCGAAGGCGACCAGAGCCACCGCGACCACCGCTGCTGCGGCATGGCCGTGATGCGCGCGCCAGAGCGCCAGTGCCAGCAGGCCGAGCCCCAGCCCCCAATACACCGCGGTCCCTATCTCAAGGCTCCGACGGTGCACATCGCTCTCACCGCACGGATACGCGCTCTCGGTGACCATCTCGGCGAACAGGTACGCAGGCAACTCCAAAAGGGCCATGCCGTAGGTGTACTTCGTCAGCAACCGGTTCCGATCGAGATCGGGTATGGGGCCCGGGCCAACGAGTGAATCGGCATTCTTCGGCCATGTATCGGCGCGCATGCCGTGGTGGAAGGTTCCGGGCAGGTACACGTAATAGCCATAGGCATCGGCCCAGAGATCGCTCTGCCAGTTGCCAGCCGGATAATGCCTGAGATGGCTCCACGCCGTATCGGCGGACCACCAGGCTGCTGCAATGGCTAGCGCCCAGATCAGCACCTGCGGCCGCATGACGCTATAGGCTCAACTCCGGCACCTCCCCCTCCACCACCAATCTTCCCTCCGTCTTCGCCTTGATCTCCTCTACGCTCACGCCGGGCGCGCGCTCCAAGAGCTTGAAGCCGTCGGGGGTGATGTCGAACACGCCGAGGTCGGTGACCACTTTCTTCACGCAGCCCACGCCGGTGAGCGGGAGGGTGCACTTCTTCAGCAACTTGCTCTCGCCGGCCTTGTTCGCGTGCATCATGCACACGATGATGTTGTCCGCGCTGGCCACCAGGTCCATGGCGCCGCCCATGCCCTTCACCATCTTGCCGGGGATCTTCCAGTTGGCGATGTCGCCATTGTCAGAGACTTCCATGGCGCCGAGCACCGTGAGCTGCACGTGCTGCCCGCGGATCATGGCGAAGCTGGTGGCGCTGTCGAAGATGCTGCTGCCGCCGAGCAGGGTCACGGTCTGCTTGCCCGCGTTGATCAGGTCGGCGTCCTCCTCGCCCTCATAGGGGAAGGGGCCCATGCCCAGGATCCCGTTCTCGCTCTGCAGCACCACGTTCATCCCTTCAGGGATGTAGTTGGCCACCAGGGTGGGGATGCCGATGCCGAGGTTCACGTAGTAGCCATCGCGCAGCTCGCGCGCGATGCGCCTGGCCATTTGTTCTTTCGTGAGCGCCATGTGCGTGGTGTCGTGCCAAATGTAGAAGGCCGCGTGAGCGCGCGGTGAATACTTTGGCGCGATCCAATTCGCCTGCATGTCATCCGGGAGCCGATGGTCCACGATTGCGCTTGTCGTTAGCTGCCTAGCCATTGGCGCGGCTTTGCTCCGCGCGAATCAAGTGCAGCTCGAGTACTTCTTCATGACCGATGCGCTCTACCTGCCATCCATCTTCAAGGATTGCGTGGCCGAGGGCAACAGCCTGGGCGATTGGTACCTGAACCCGTCGCCCAACTTCTTCCCGGACATGATTGCTTACCGACTGCTGAATGCGCTCGTGGGCGATTTCCGCCTGGCCTCGTACATCTACCCGTTCGCGCAGATGCTCGTCATCGGCCTGCTGCTTCGGGCCATCGTGCGCGAGAACAAGGTTGCGCGCCATGACCTCGGCGTCGCTCTGGGGCTCCTGCTGTTCGTGCTCCCTGTATTCTCCGGATGGTGGGCGGATGATTTCATCACATCCTTCCAGCTCCTGGTGAACTCTTACCACATGGGGGCTTTCGTGAACGCACTGCTATGCGCCTGGCTGTCGCTGCGTTACCTCAGGCGATTCGCTGCATGGGAGCTGATCGCCCTGATCGCCATCACGATGCTCGGCGGCGCCTCTGACAAGCTCTTCTGGGTGATGTTCGTCGCCCCGGCCATGGCGGCTTCAGCGCTTCTCGCGTTCAACGCGCCCATGCGCCGCCGAGCGCTGGTTCTCCTCGTTCTGCTTCCACTCGTCTCGTTCATCAGTTGGTGGGCACTGAACGCCATCGAAGAGGCGCTGCCCATGATGATCGCCGAGCCCTGCGCCATGCTCGATTTCGAGCACATCGGCAAAGCCTGGGACAAGTTCCTTGGGCTCATGGGCTGGTACCTGGGCAACAACAGATTGGGCGCATTCATGATCGTATGCGCACTGCTGGTCCTGCTCGGTTCGGCATGGGCCGCCTGGAGGCTCGCGCGTCAATGGCGCAGCCGCATCGTGCAGGCCGAAGCCGAAGATGTCCTTCCTCTTGCCGCCGGAATCATGGCATTCACGTTCATGCCGCTCGTGCTTTTCGCACCCATGCTCAACGGCGCCTTCGATGGCGCCGATTCGATCCGCTACAACATCGCGGCATTCCTGTTCGCGGCCTTCGTTGTCGGCGTGTCGATAGGCAACAGGTCCTTGATCGCGTCACGGTTCCTTGGAGTCGGCATGTTGCTGTTGGTCGGCGCGCCTTCCCTGTGGGCCTGCCTTCAATTCGGGGACTACGAGCGCCTGGCCTCATTCAAGCCGAAGCGGGTCGCGACACTCGATTCGCTCGCGAGCGAGCACGGCCTGAAGCATGGCGTTGCTGGCTACTGGGACGCCAAGGTGATCACCCTGTTCAGCGAGAAGGGGCTGAACGTGCTGCCGGTGTTCCCGCAGCTTGCCGTTTACATCCACGTGAATCGCGAGGACATGTTCTACTGGACCAACGATGGCGACACCTTGCGCTACGATTTCGTGATGATGAACAAGGACTTCAATGAGCCGCAGGTGGGGAGCGAGCTGCCCGTGCCGTACACCAAGGTGGAGCGCGATGGCGTGGTCCTGCTCCTTACGCCGCCGTGGAGCCACAACCCGGCCACCAGAATACCCAAGCCGCAGCCCGTTCCAGCACCTGTCGATTCAACCGGCTTGGGCGCCTCTCCTTCCGCTCCCGGTCAGCGCTGAAGCCTTGAGAAGCCTTCATGTACGGGCTCGGGTTATTCGCCAAGCGTACGCAGTGACACCTTGAAGGGCCCGGTGCGCAACGGTCTTCTCTCGATGTTCCAGATGTAAATCCTGCGCTCCACGGCATTCGCGATAGCGGGCACCGGCACGCGCAGGCGCAAGCGCTCGCCGTTCCAGCGGGGCCGCAGCAAATGGATCAGGTACGACTCGTAGTAGAGGCCGGAGCCATCCGATCCATTTGCCGCCACCACCAGGTTCAGCGCGATGGGCTCACCGTCGCTGTCCATGGGACCGTCGATGTCGATGATGCGATCAACGGCGGTCGTGAGCGTGTCACCCTGCAGCAGCACGATGTACTCCGTGGGGCCTTCTGTGGGCGGCGCGCTGCCCTCCCATTCCGCCACGAGCACCAAGGGCTGTTCACGTTTCAGCAGGAAATGGCCTGTGGCAGCGCTGTCGATGATGACATAGCCAAGGGCGGCATCAGCATCCGGACGGCCCCATGTGATGCGGTGCTCGAACCACGGCGAGAGCGGGATGTCGCCGTCGAGCCGTGGGGCTTCAAGGCCCAGCCTCCGCGCCTCCAACGCGAGCGGCATGCTCATGTGGCGCGGCCCGCCCAGCAACGTGGGGCCACCTGCTTGCTCATCGGTGATTCTCCGAACGAGCGATTCCGCAGGCCCTTGCGCTGGGAACAGCACGCTGCGCTGCCAGTTGATGGTGAGCAGCGTTCGCGCCGGAAGCGCGAGGAGGACGATGGCGATGACCGCAACCGCTGGGCGCCGCATCGAGGCGCGGTCGAGGACGACTGCAAGGACGAACGAGGCCCATGGAATGAGGTGCGCCACGGCACGGTCGATCGGGTAGTTCACTTCCAGGAGCCAAGCCATGCCGATGCGCGAGAGCACATCCGCGCCGAGCAAAGCGACCGGGATCAGCAGCACCCGATCGCGCCGGTGCTTCCACACCACCAGCACCATGGCCACAGCCACGAGAAGTGAAACGGTCCACGCAACAGCCGTGTCATCCGTGCCGATGAGCTCTTTCATCAACGAGGCCACGCTGACGGGCACGAAGCCATCGAGGCTACCGATGAAGTAGCCGCCGCGCGCGCGCAGCTCCATGCTGTACCAGACCGCTCCAATCAACGGCGCAGCGCCGAGCAGGATCCAAGCAAGCGCACCGAGCCAGCGTGCAGCGGCTTGCGCGTGCCGCGCGAACAGGAATGCGAGCGCCACAAGCGTGACGGCCCATACAGGGAGCGCCGCCATCACCGCCGCGTTGGCCAGCAGCAGCAGCGCCAGCGACCAGAGGAGGGCGCGCAGGCTCCACGCCCCGGCCAGGCGCATCATCCACACGGTGGCGGCCAGCCAGAACGCGATGCCCATGCCATAGCCGCGTGCGAGCGTGAACAACTCGAAGAGCAAGGGGCAGAAGAGCAATGCGAGCCACAGGCACCAGCGCACGAGCGCGCTGTGCAGGTGCGCGCCCAACTGGAAGACTGCCCACGCGAATGCACCGAACGCGAGCACATTGCCGAGACGCGAGCCGAGGTGCGAGAGGCCCAGTGTCTCGTATGCCGCGCTCATCAACGCACTGTTGAGGAAGTGGTTGTTGGCGTCCCACGCAGCGATGCCGGGCAGATAGTCGCGCGGCTCCACGTACAGGAGGAAGGTGAGCGCTTCGTCATTCACCCATGGGATCAGGTGCGCGCGCACGGCGATGATGAGCCATGCTATTGCTGACAGCAGGAGGAAGAACTTGCGCTCATTCACGTTGATTGTGCTGCTCGATGTCATGGCGCTGTGCACGGACTCTCGCTGCTACCAATCTGTTCGGCGCATCAGGCGAAGCGAGCCGCGCAACTCCTTCACCGGCCTCTTCGTGGGATTCCAGAGGTAGATCACCTGGCGCGCGGCATTCGAGCGCGAGGTGAAGGTGCGGATCACGTGCAGCCGTTCGCCCTTCCATTGCGGACGATAGAGCGCGAAGGGCACGTCATCGCGATAGCCCGAAAGACCTTCCTCCTCGCCCAGTTCAATCACCAGGTGAAGGTCCAAGTAGCGATCAGAGAACACGCTCGCATCGATCTCAATGGCGTACGCAACACCGGGCTCGAGCGTGTCGGGGTGAAGCAGCTCGATGTACTCGGCGTCGTTGCCTTGAATTGACAGTACTGAATCCTTGATCAGGTCCAAGGAAAGAGTCGTGTCTCGAAACAGCAACAACGGATATTCCTCCTGAGAGTCGCCCCCCGTGTAACCAATGCTCGCTTGTTCTAGGAATCGCTCATCCGCCAGCCGCATATCCTGATCGCCGCCGGGGAATCCCTCCGACATGGGCACAACGGCCCCAAGGCCATTCACGCGCATGGCATAGGGCACACTAAGGCATGTCTGATGGTACGCACCCAACACGGCCGGGCGCCTGACATGGACGGCGTAGTCATTCAAGGCCAGCACGGTGCCCCTGCTGATCTGCTGCTCCGGCCAGAGCAGGGTGCGGTCGTCGAGGTCGAGGAGCCAGCGCGCCGTCGAGCGCATTGGCAGGATCAACAAAGGCAGAATCAACCAGCTCGCGTGCTTCGTGCGCGCCGCCAATGCATCGGCGGAAAAGGCCATGGCGAGCACCATGAGCGGCACCAGGTGAAGCGCGGCGCGATCCTCCGGATAATTCACTCCGAGCATGAGCGCCATGACGATGCGAAGCGCCGCATCCGCCCAGAATAGCCCGGAGACGATCAGCACATCGCGCCGTCCCAGCCACACGCCGATACACAGGGTCGCTGCCATCATCGCCATGATGACCCATGCCAGCACCAGGCTCTTCGCGCCCAACACATACGTGCACAATGTTCCGACGCTCACGCTCACGAAGCCCTCGAGCGTCCCGTGGTAGAGCAGCCCGCGTTGCTTCAACTCCACGGAAAGCCATGCGCCCAGCATGACCGGCACGGCGCCCAGCATGATCACGAGGAAGGCGTGCCTCTTCCATCCTGAAGGCCGTCGCCGCAGCATGAAATAGAGGCCGAACACGACCATCGCGGCCCAGAGCGGAAGCAGCGCCAGCACAGCGGCATTCGCAAGCACCAGCGCGAGCAGGGCTCGAATCAAGGAATTCGTGCTCCGGTCCCTCGCATGCGCCAGCGCACCATCGAGCGCCATGAGCCAGAAGGCCATCTGCAATCCATAGCCGCGGAACAGCGAGAAGAAATCGAGGAGGAAGGGGCAGAGCAGCAAGGCGAGGATCATCGCCCAGCGGACCAGGGCCCGCTCGACGCGCTGGCCGAGGCGCCACGCGGCCCACGCGAAGAGGAGGAAGGCCAGCACGCTCCCTATGCGTGAGCCGAGGAGTGAGAGACCCACGAGCTTGTAGCTGAGCAGACCGATCACCGTGGAGAGCACATGGTTGTTGGCGTCCCAGTGCGCGAGGCCTGGTAGCCACTCGCCGCGCTCCACGTACCAGAAGAGCGAAGCGCACTCATCATGGACCCACGGCATGGTGGCCGCGCGCATGGCGACGTAGGCGAGCAGCAACAAGGCCACGGCCAGGAATGCACCCCGCTCGTGCTTCCCGAGAACTGCTGTGCTTGAATGGCCCATGCCGCATCGGCGAAGATGCCATGCGCCGCTCACTCCATCGCCAGCGCGCGCAATCTGCCATGCTCCACGGTGAAGGCCCTGCGCTGCGGCTCCCAGAAGAATAGCTCGGCGCGCGCGGCAAGCGGAAGGCGTGGAATGACAAGTGCGGTGCGCCATGGCTCGCTGCTCCACACCGCCCGGCGCGTGGCCAGCACAGCATGATCGCCATGCAGCGCGTGGCCCGCCGAATCGAAGACGGCCACGCACACGCGAAGGTCCAACGCATCAGGGCCGCGCAGCGCGCCATGCGCCAGGGCGAGCACATCGCCAGCCCGCACGTGCTCAATCGGGAGCGGCAGGCCCCGCGAGCGCTCGAGCCCGACGGACTGCACCTCGAAGAGCGTGTCGATGATGGAATGCCCCTGCCAGGGCTCCGCGCGCACGCAGAGCATCAGGCCATTCGCGGCGCTATCCGCGAGGATGTATCGCGGATCCGCATCGAAGGGAACGCCTTTCACTTCGAGGCGCGCATCGGCGGGCGTGTTCGGCCAGAGCGTTGCCGTGCCATCGCCCTCGCCAAAATGGAGACGCCGCTGCAACCCGTAGGGCAATCCGGCCAGCCGGTGCATGCCTACAATGGCAGGCCGTTCCAGCTTCTCCTCCAGCGCTTCGATGCGTGCGATGAAGCGCGATGGGATGGACTGCTCGGGCCAGAGCGCCGTGCGGTCGAGGTTCGCCGTGATCGCGGTGCGCAACGGGAATACGAGGAGGGGAAGGGCGAGGAGCCACGCGGCCGGATGCTTGCGCCGGAACGCATCGGCGGCGAAGGCGATGAAGACGATGAAGAGCAGGAGCACGTGCAAGGCGGTGCGGTCCTCGGCGTAGTTCAGGCCGATTGTGGCGGCCAGCAGCCAGCGCAGGGCCCATTCGCCCCAGAGCAGCGCGCCGACCACCACGATGCCCTTCGGCAGTCCCGCACGCCCGTGCATCAGCACGAGCCCAACCGAGACGAGCGCCGCGAACAACACAATAGCCACGCGCCAGATTGCATCCTCTGCGCCGAAGGCGAACCTGAGCAGCGAGCCGATGGTGGTGATGACATAGCCCTCGGTAGTGCCTTGATAGAGCAAGCCCAGCTTGCCCATGTGCCGAGCCAGCAAGGCGAACAGGATGAGCGGCGCGAGTCCGAGCGCGAACCATAGGGCGAGCGGCTGGCGAGCGCGCCAAGCACGGGCCAGCAGCACGGCCAGCAGCACCATCGCGACGGGCAAGAGGCCCAGCATGAAGCCCAAAGCGGTGCCCAAGGACAAGAGGCTGGCGACCAAGCGACGCGTTGCGCTGGTCTCCAGGAAGCCCGCGGCGTGGTGCACGGCCAGCAGCAGCAGGGCCATCGCCGGGCCATAGCCGCGGAAGAGCGAGAAGAAATCAAGTAGGAAAGGGCAGGCGAGCAGGGCAGGCCACAGCAACCAGCGAATGATGGGGCGCTCGATGCGAGCACCCATGCGCCACACGCACCAAGCGTAGAGCAAGTAGCTCAGCACGCTGGCCCAACGAATCGCCAAGGGGTGCAGCCCGAACATGCGGAAGCCGATGTGCCCGCACAGGCTGTTGAGCAAGTGGTTGTTCGCATCCCACATGGAAGCGAAGGGCAGGAAGGTTCCGGGCTGAGCGTAGGCGATGAAGGAGGTGGCCTCATCATGCACCAAGGGCACCTCAAGCGCGCGCAGAAATACGTACGCCTGCACAAGGAGCGTCAAGGCGACGAAAACCCAGCGCTCGGCCCGCACGTTGGGATGCATGCCTCAGCCGCGTTTCCGAACGGTGCGCTGCTCGATGCGCTTCTCGTAGCCGTTGCCTTGGAAAATTCGCTGCACGAAGATGCCCGGCGTGTGGTTGAGGTCCGGGTCCAATTCGCCGGGCTCCACCAGCTGCTCCACCTCGGCGATGGTGATCTTGCCGGCCATGGCCATCATGGGGTTGAAGTTGCGCGCGGTGCGCTTGTACACGAGGTTGCCGAAACGATCGCCCTTCCAGGCCTTCACCAGCGCGAAATCGGCGCGGAGCCAGCTCTCGAGCAAATGCATCTTGCCATTGAACTCGCGCGCCTCCTTGCCTTCGCCCACCTCGGTGCCGTAGCCTGCAGGTGTGAAGAACGCGGGGATGCCAGCGCCACCGGCACGGCAGCGCTCGGCCAGCGATCCTTGCGGGATCAGCTCCACCTCCAGCTCGCCGCTGAGCATCTGGCGCTCGAACTCATCATTCTCGCCCACATAGCTGCTGATCATCTTCTTGATCTGCTTGGTCCGCAGCAGCAGGCCCAGGCCGAAGTCATCGACGCCCGCGTTGTTGCTGATGCAGGTGAGCCCCTTCGTGCCGCGGCGCACCATGGCCGCGATGAGGTTCTCCGGGATGCCGCACAGCCCGAAGCCGCCGACCATGAGCGTCATGTTGTCCTGCAGGCCATCGAGCGCCGCATCGGGCCCGGCCACCACCTTGTTCATGCGTGAAATGATTGAGCGCCGAATATACCTGCCTAGTGGCAGGAAGGTCCGGGCGCGCTCAGACGTGGCGGCTACTTCAAATCCTCCTCGGTGATCACCGCATCGCCCAGGTAACGGCCCTGCTTGTACATCTTGATGCGCTGCAGGATGCCGTCGCTGTCGTACTCGTAGCGCTTGCCGTCCCAGAGGCGGCCGTCCTTGAACTCGCCCTGCTGCGAGAGGCGGAGTTGCTTGTTGTAAAGGGTGTTGTAGCCGTTCTCGCGGAACACCATGGCATTGGTGCGCTCCGTGGGCGCCGGGGCGGGCGCAGGCTCGGCCTTCGGATCCACCCTCACTTCTTCGGCCTTGGGCACGCGCTTGATCCACTTGCTGTTCGCGTCGTTGATCACGCCTTCGTCGAACTGCGCCGTTTGCGTGAGCTGGCCGGCGCTGTCGTAGCGCTTCAGCGCGCCATCCTCCTTGCCTTCCTCAACGCTCACCTGCACGGCGAGCTGGCCGTTCTCGTGGTAGTACTTCTGCTCGCCATCGCGCATGCCATAGGCGTTGAAGATGAAGTCCTGCGCGAGCCTCCCGTTCGGGTGCCAGCGCTGGAACTTGCCGGTATTGCGGTCCAGATCCCAGTTGCCCTGCTCTTCCGTCTTGCCGGTCGGGTAGTAGGTGATGTATTCACCCTTGGGTCGGCCCATCTGGTAGTTGATCTCGCTCATCACGTTGCCGTTCGGCCAGTAGCGCCGCCACTTGCCCACGCGCTTGCTGTTGCTGTAGCGGCCCTCCTCGATCAGCTGACCGTTCTCGTACTCGGGCTTCTCCGCCTTCGGGGCCAGCACTTTCCAGTAGCCCTGCTTGCGGCCCATCTCATCCACCACGTTCAGGGTGTCCTGGGCCAGGGCGGCGGCGCGACCGGCGATGAGCAGAAGAATCAGAAGGGTGAGTTGTCGGATCATGGCGTGTTGGGCTTCGCGAGGCGCGAAACGCTGGGGAGAGGTTGAAGGTTGCGGGTTGAGCGGGTTGAGGGTTGTTGCCGCCGCGTTGGCGCATCCGCAGGCTGGGGGTTGGGGGTTGGGCGCATTCAACCTGCAACCGCCAACCCTCAACCTCCTATCAACCGCTTCAGATTCACCATCATCTCATCCACCATGTCCGCCAGGTCGAAATGCGGCTTCCAGCCCCAGTCGGAGCGCGCGGCGCTATCGTCGATGCTGCGTGGCCAGCTGTCGGCGATGGCCTGGCGGTGGTCCGGCGCGTAGTCGATGGTGAAACCGGGAATGTGGCGACGCACCTCGGCGGCGATCTGCTCGGGATCGAAACTGAAGCCCGCGAGGTTGTAGCTGTTGCGCACCTTCACCTGCTCGGCCGGGGCTTCCATCAGGTCGATGGTGGCGCGGATGGCGTCGGGCATGTACATCATGGGCAGGGTGGTCTTCGGCCCGAGGAAGCTGGTGTACCTGCCGTGCTTGATCGCCTCATGGAAGATGTGCACCGCGTAATCCGTGGTGCCACCGCCTGGGGCACTCTTCCAGCCGATGAGGCCGGGGTAGCGGATGCTGCGCACATCCACGCCGTAGCGCTTGTGATAGTACTGGCACCAGCCCTCGCCGGCCAGTTTGCTGATGCCATACACCGTGGTGGGCTCCGCGATTGTGCGCTGCGGCGTGTTGTCCTTCGGTGTGGTGGGGCCGAACACCGCGATGCTGCTGGGCCAATACACGCGCTTCAATTTCCCTTCGCGCGCCAGCTCCAGCACGATGAAGAGGCTCTCCATGTTCAGCTTCCACGCGAAGGCGGGATCCTTCTCCGCCGTGGCGCTCAGCAAGGCGGCGAGCAGATAGACCTCCGTGATGCCATGCTTATCGATGATGCGCTCGATGCCGCGGCGATCGGTGGCATCCACCATGGCGAAGGGGCCAGCCTGCTCCACCTGCGGTTGCTTGATGTCGCTGGCCAACACGTTTTCGTTGCCGAAACGGGCGCGCAGGCCCTCAACGAGTTCGGTGCCGATCTGGCCACTAGAGCCGATGACGAGGATCTTCTTGGACATGCGGCGAAGCTATTTCCTACAGGGGATCAGCCCGATCGACCGCCGTACTTTCGCCACATGGACACCCACCGCCTCCGCAACCTGCATCGGCCCGATGTCCTTCGTGCGCGGCTGCAGCGTGAGAGCGCGTCACGCACCACGCTTTCATTCTATCGCTACGTGCGTTTGAAGGATGTCGAAGCCCTTCGCCACGAGCTTTACTCCGAGTGGGAATCGCTGGGCGTCCTCGGGCGCATCTACCTCTCCCAGGAAGGCATCAATGCGCAGGTAAGCCTGCCAACGGCAAACCTGGAAGCCTTCCGGACAAACCTCGATAGGCGCGAAGCATTCAGCGATGTCCCGTGGAAGATCGCCGTGGAGGATGATGGCAAGAGTTTCCTCAAGCTAGTCATCAAGGTGAGGAAAAAAATCGTGGCCGACGGGCTCGCGGATGACGTCTTCGACGTGTCCAACGTGGGCGAGCACCTCGACGCGGCGACCTTCAACCGGAAGATGAAGGACGGCGCGGTGGTGATCGACATGCGCAACAACTACGAGTGCCTCATCGGGCATTTTGAGGGAGCTTACCTGCCGAAAGCAGATACGTTTCGTGGCGCTATCGAAGAGGTAAGGGAGGTGATGAAGGAGAAGAAGGACGCCGAGGTGCTGCTCTATTGCACCGGCGGCATCCGCTGCGAAAAAGCCAGCGCCTACCTGAAACACGAGGGCTTCACGAACGTGGGCCAGTTGCAAGGCGGCATCATCGACTACGCGCGGCAGATCAAGGCACAGGGTCTCCCGAGCAGATACAAGGGCCAGAACTTCGTGTTCGATGAGCGGCTCGCGGAACGCATCACGGACGACGTGGTGAGCGCCTGCATGCAATGCGGCACGCCCAGCGACCGCATCACCAACTGCCACGAGGCCACCTGCAATATGCTTTTGGTGCAGTGCGAAGCGTGTGCGCAGAAGTACGCCGACTGTTGCTCGCCGAGCTGCCGCGAGATCCACCTCCTACCCTTCGACCTGCAACGCGCCTGGCGCAAAGGCCGCAGCACACGCAGCACGAAGACCAAGGCGATCAATGACCCCGAAGGATTGCGAAAACGCATCTGTGAAGAAGAAGATTTTCTCGCGCTGAACGGAACGCTGCATCCTGAATTGACGGAGATCACCCATTCAACAATGAAAAGCGCGTAGGCTTGCGCGAACGGAGAACCCGCAACACGTAACACGTCAACACGCAACCTCTTCGATGCCCATCTACCACTCCCTCGGCAAGATCCCCCACAAGCGCCACACCGTCTTCAAGAACGGCAAGGACCGCTACTTCTACGAGCAGCTCTTCGGCACCATCGGCTTCGATGGCATGAGCACCCTCAGCTACCACACGCATCGCCCCACGATGGTGAAGGAGTTGCGCAAGCCGAAGGATGTCACCCCGAAGATCGCCATCGAGAAGAACATGCGCTCCTTGCGTTTGCATGGCTTCAAGACCAAGCCGGAGAAGGATCACCTCGCCGCGCGCAAGGCCATCCTCGTGAACAGCGATTGCGCCATCGTGCTCGCCGCGCCGCAGGCCAAGAGCGTCGATTACTTCTACAAGAACGCCGACTGCGATGAGATGATCTTCATCCACAAGGGCAGCGGCACCCTGCGCACCTTCCTGGGCAACATCGACTTCAAGTACGGCGACTACCTGATGATCCCCCGCGGGATGATCTACACGATGGAGTTCAAGGACAGCGACAACCGCCTCTTCATCGTGGAGAGCCACCGCCCCATGTACACGCCCAAGCGCTACCGCAACTACTTCGGCCAGCTGCTGGAGCATTCACCGTTCTGCGAGCGCGACATCCGCCGTCCGAAGAAGCTGGAGACGCACGATGAGAAGGGCAGCTTCGTGATCAAAGTGAAGAAGCAGGGCCTGCTGCACGAATTCGTGTACGCCAGCCACCCCTTCGATGTGGTGGGCTGGGACGGCTACAACTACCCCTACGCCTTCAGCATCCACGACTTCGAGCCGATCACCGGCCGCGTGCACCTGCCACCGCCCATCCACCAGACCTTCGAAACGGATGCCTTCGTGGTGTGCAGCTTCGTGCCGCGCCTCTACGACTACCATCCGCAGGCCATCCCCGCGCCGTACAACCACAGCAACATCGACAGCGACGAGGTGCTCTACTACGTGGACGGCGATTTCATGAGCCGCAACGACATCGGCCCCGGACACATCAGCTTGCACCCGGCCGGTATCCCCCACGGCCCGCACCCCGGCGCCATGGAGCGCAGCATCGGCAAGAAGCAGACGGACGAGCTCGCCGTGATGGTGGATACATTCAAACCGCTGATGGTGACCGAGGAGTGCTTGAAAATCGATGATGGGAAGTACTACAAGAGCTGGTTGGAGTGATGATCATAGGCGCGTGTCATCCTGAGCGCAGTCGATGGATGGGCGTGCCGGCTCGAAGACTCG
>CAZFBP010000029.1:6007-18290 GCA_964517255.1 uncultured Chryseobacterium sp. | reverse complement strand
GCATGAGCGCCTACGCCTGCGAGGGCAGCGGCAAGTACCTCTACTGGGTGCGCCGCGCCAACGACTCCGAGATCGTTCTCCCGAGCGACCGCGACATCATCACCGCCTACCGCGGGAAGTGAGGCCCTGACCGATCCAGTGGCGGGCCGCTGGCGAGACCCAGCGGCCCGCGCGTTCTCCACCCCGTGCTGTTGATGGGCTTCATGGGAGGGGCCGCATTCGAGCCGATGGCGCTGGCACTTTTGGCAGCACACGCCGCCATGACCAACAAGCGCTTCCATCTGGACCGAACGGACACCTCGCCGCAGATCGACCTCGACCTGGACAACGGTGTGATGGAGTTCGTGGGCCGCTCATTGCCGAACAACTCCGAGCTCTTCTACTCCCGGGTCTATCGCTGGCTCGAGGAGTACCTGGAGGCTCCGCGCGAAGAGACCACCGTGAACATGCGGCTCGATTACCTGGATACGAGCAGCAGCAAGCACCTCTACAACATCTTCCAGAAGCTCGATGCCGTGAATGAGCGCGGCCAGCATGTGCGCGTGAACTGGCATTTCGAGACCGGCGACGAGGAGATGGCCGAGACCGGCAAGGACTACGAGAGCCTCTTCCGGCTCAACTTCAATTTCGTGGAAGTGCAGGAGCTCTTCTGAGCGAAGCACCTGTTCCTGTTCAAAACTCGCCTGTTTTTCAACAGGGGAATGCCTCATTCCCCGCTGTTCTTTGCTCCGCCCGAAACGTTGGCCCAACGCTTCGGAGTGGATTGATGAGGCTCACTTGTTACGGACACTCCTGCATCGGCGTGAATACGGCCGGTCACGACGTGCTCTTCGATCCCTTCATCACCGGAAATCCGCTGGCCGGGAGCATTGACCCGGAGCGGATCCCTGCCACCGAGATCCTGATCACGCACGGCCATGGCGACCATGTGGCCGACGCCGAGGTGATCGCGAAGCGCACCAACGCCACGCTGGTGAGCAACTACGAGATCGCCACCTGGTTCGGTGCAAAGGGCGTGAAGAGTACCGTGGGCATGAACATCGGTGGCACGACCCAGGTGGGCCCCTTCCGCGTGAAGTACGTGACGGCCGTGCACAGCAGCCAACTGCCCGATGGCAGCTACGGCGGCAATCCTGGCGGCTTCGTGGTGAGCGGTCCTGAGGGCGCCTTCCACCATGCGGGCGATACGGCCCTCACGATTGACATGCAATTGCTAAAGCCCTTCAACCTGCGCTTCGCCTGCCTGCCCATCGGCGACCATTACACCATGGGTGTGGCCGATGCCATCGAGGCCGCCAAACTCATGGGCGTGACCAAGGTGGTGGGCATCCACTACAACACCTTCCCTCCCATCACCATCGACACCGAAGCGGCCAAACGCGATTTCGCCAAGGCCGGGATCAACCTGCTCCTTCCAGCGATCGGAGAAACCATCGATTTGTAAGGGCCGCGAACTCGCGGCCCCGACCACCTGCAAACAAACCAACCAACATGGCCAAGATCATCTCCATCGTGAACCAGAAGGGCGGCGTGGGCAAGACCACCACCGCCATCAACCTTGCCGCCAGTCTGGGCGCCTTGGAACGCCGCACCTTGCTCGTGGACGCCGATCCGCAGGCCAATGCCACCAGCGGCACCGGGCACGACCCGCGCGCCGTGAAGTCGAGCATCTACGAGTGCATCATCAACGGCACGCCGGCCCAGCAGGTGATCGTGCACACGGACAATCCCGGCCTCGACCTCCTGCCCGGCCACATCGACCTGGTGGGCGCCGAGATCGAGATGATCGACATGCCCGAGCGCGAGCGCCAGATGAAGAAGGTGCTGGAGCCGCTGCGCGAGCACTACGACTTCATCATCATCGACTGCTCGCCATCGCTGGGCCTGGTCACGGTGAACAGCCTCACTTGCTCGGACAGCGTGGTGGTGCCTGTGCAGTGCGAGTACTTCGCGCTGGAAGGACTGGGCAAGTTGCTCAACACCATCAAGATCGTGCAGCAACGCTTGAACCCCGAGTTGATGATCGAAGGCATGCTGCTCACCATGTACGACAGCCGCCTGCGCCTGGCCAACCAAGTGGTGGACGAGGTGAAGACCCATTTCCAGCAACTCGTGTTCGACACGGTGATCCACCGCAACGTGGCCCTGGGCGAAGCGCCCAGCCACGGCAAGAGCATCATCATGCACGACGCCAGCAGCAAGGGCGCCACCAATTACCTGAACCTGGCCCGCGAGATCCTGCAGAAGAACAGCCTCACCCGCATCCCCGAGAGCGAGCGCGTGATGAGCGTTGAAGCCTTGGATTGAGCGCGAGACACGAGAACACATGATCAAGAAGAAAGGATTGGGCCGCGGCCTGAGCGCGCTGCTCGACGAGCCCGCCGCCGACATCACCTCACGCGAGGCCATCGCGCATCAGCGCCCCATGGGCGGCACCCTGCTGCTGCCCGTGGCGCAGATTGAGCCGAACCCCTTCCAGCCGCGCGCGCACTTCAGCGAGGAGGCGCTGGCCGAGCTGGCGCAGAGCATCCGCGAGCTGGGCGTCATCCAGCCCGTCACCGTGCGCAAGGTGGGCTACGAGCGCTTCCAGCTCATCAGCGGCGAGCGGCGCTTCCGCGCCTCGCAACTGGCCGGGCTCACCGAGGTGCCGGCCTACGTGCGCGTGGCGAACGACGAGGCCATGCTGGAGATGGCGCTGGTGGAGAACATCCAGCGCGAGGAGCTCGACCCCATCGAGGTGGCCGTGAGCTTCAAGCGCCTGATCGATGAGGTGAGCCTCACCCAGGAGCGCCTCAGCGAGAAGGTTGGCAAGGACCGCGCGACCATCAGCAATTACCTGCGCCTGCTGAAGCTGCAGCCCGAAGTGCAGCTAGGCCTGCGCAACCGGAGCATCGGCATGGGGCACGCGCGCGCGCTCATCACCATTGCCGATCCCGGCCGGCAGGTGGCCCTCTTCCACAAGATCGTGGAGAGCCAGCTCAGCGTCCGTCAGGTCGAGGACCTGGCACGCGGGCTCACGCCGGTGGCCGGCATCAGCCGCCCGGCGCCCGCGCCGCAACCGCGCCTGGACAAGGAACTGAGCCAGCGCCTGAGCAAGCAGCTCGATGCCCGCGTGACCGTGAAGGTGGACAGCACAGGCAAGGGCGTCATCGAGGTGCGATTCCGCAGCTCCGATGAATTGGATTGGCTGGTGAAGAGGATGGGGTGAGGCTTTCGCGACCTTTGCTTCGTGCACTCCTCGTTTCTCGCCCTCGTCGCAGCGTTCGCGTTATCCGTATCGCAGGGTATTGCCCAAGACAGTCGCGACACCTCCGACTGGCGCCACCGCCATTCGCCCCGCACCGCCAGCATCCTGAGCGCGGTGGCGCCCGGTGCCGGTCAGATCTACAACCGGAAGTATTGGAAGGCGCCCATCGCATGGGCCGGGCTGGGCACATGCGTTTGGTTCATCCAAGAGAACACCCGTGAGTACAGGCGCTATCGCACGGCGTACATCGCGCTGGTGGATGGCGACCCCGCGACCATCGACGAGTTCAACGGCCGCTTCAGCTCCAGCCAGGTGCTGAAGGTGACCGACACCTACCGCAAGTGGCGCGACATCAGCTACATCTGCCTGGGCGCGGTGTACCTACTGAACGTGGTGGACGCCAGCGTCGATGCCCATTTCGTGCGATTTGATGTGAGCCGGGACTTAAGCGCGAGCGTGAGTCCATCGTTCTCGACCACAGCCTTGGGCGCGCCGGGGATCAGCTTCTCCCTAGCCCTTCGCTGAGCCATTCCGCCATTCACACTTGTTTACCAAGGCCTCAAAGGCAGCCGGTTACCTTCGGCGCCCACCATGCGATTGGCACTTTACGGCTACGGGAAGATGGGCAAGGCCATTGAGGCTGCAGCCATCGCGCGGGGGCATGAAGTGGTGCTCCGCGTGAGCGCGGCCAATGCGGGCACGCCGCCGAATGGTGCCGATGCCGCAATCGAGTTCAGCAAGCCCGAAGAAGCCGTGGCCAACATGCGGCTCTGCTTGGAGATGGGCGTGCCGGTGGTGGTGGGCACCACGGGCTGGTACGACAAGCTGCCCGAGGTGCGCGCCATGGTCGATGAGTACAAGGGCAGCCTTCTTTGGGCCAGCAACTTCAGCATCGGCGTGAACCTCTTCTTCCGCGTGAACCGCCAGCTCGCCGCGCTCATGGACAAGCAGTCGGGCTACCACGCGCGCATCGACGAGATCCATCACATCCACAAGCTCGACGCGCCGAGCGGAACGGCAATCACGCTGGCCAACGACATCGACCTGCGCACGCAGCGCTATAGTGGTTGGCAACTTTCGGATGACAGTCAGGCACAACCCTCAACCGGTGCCAACCTGCAACCCTCAACGGTGCGCATTTCGGCGGAACGCACCGGCGAGGTCACCGGCAAGCACAGCGTCACTTGGTCCAGCGCCAACGACCGCATCACCATCACGCACGAGGCCTTCGACCGCAGCGGCTTCGCAATCGGCGCGGTGATCGCTGCGGAATGGCTCCGGAACCGCAGCGGGCTGTTCACCATGGACGATGCGCTGGATGTGAACCAACCATCTATGCACCCACAGCCCTAGGTCAACCCAGTGGGTGGACGCTACGGCTGAATCACCTGCACGGTCCGATACGCAAACCGCATAACCTGCAACCGATTCAACCCATCACCTTGATCCCCTACCTCCTCCTCTACGCCTACTTCGCGGTGCTGATGGCCAGCCTGTGGAAATTATTCCAGAAGGCGGGCAAGCCCGCATGGGCCGGCCTGATCCCGGGATACAACATCCTCGTGTGGCTGAAGATCACCGGCAAGCCTTGGTGGTGGATCGTGCTCTTCATCGTGCCGGGGGTGAACCTGCTCATGTTCATCATCATGAACGTGAACATCAGCATCGTACTGGGCCGCCGCGACTACAAGGAGTACGTGCTCATGACCTTCCTGCCGTGGTGGAAGATCCCGGAGACCATCTTCTCGAAGGACACGTACATCGGGCCCATCGCGCCGGAGAAGCGCAAGCGCAACCTCTTCGAGCAATGGGGCGATGCCATCCTCTTCGCGGTGATCGTGGCCACGGTGTTCCGCACCTACACCTTCGAGGCCTTCACCATCCCTACGCCCTCGATGGAGAAGAGCCTGCTGGTGGGCGATTACCTCTTCGTGAGCAAACTGAGCTACGGCCCGCGCCTGCCCATGACACCGCTCACCTTCCCCTTCACGCACCACACCATGCCCTTCACCGCGAGCACGCCCTCGTTCGTGGAGTGGTTCAAGCAGCCTTACCGTCGGTTGCCAGGTTTAGGCAAGCCGGAACGCGGCGATGCCGTGGTGTTCAATTTCCCGGAGGGCGATACCGTGGTGGCCAACGTGCAGAACCAGAGCTATTACCAGATGGTGCGCGACATGGGGCGGAAGAAAGTCTCGAATCCGGGCACGCGGCATGCGACGAGCATCGACGGCGTGCCGACCATCGTACCCATGGGCGGACTGCTTGCACGCCCCATCGACAAGCGCGAGAACTACATCAAGCGCTGCGTGGCCACGGCCGGCGATTCGTTGGAAGTGCGCGATGGGTCGGTATTCGTGAACGGCGTGAAGGAGACCTTGCCGGAGCAGGCGCAGTACAGCTACAACACCACCTTCAAGGTGGGCTACACCGAGCGCACGCAGAAGACCATGAAGGAGAAATCCGACATCGGCATCGGCTACATGTCATCCTTCTCGCTCTCTAACGGCGCCCGACCAGTGGCGGGGGAACCGGTGAACGTCGCGCTCTCCGCCGGTCAGGTCGCAGCGCTCCAGGCCGGCAACCCTTACTTCACCGCGCTGGAACGCTCCGTGACGCCGAAGGGAACTGAGTACGCGCAGCAGAAGCGCCGCATCTTCCCGAACGATGCGCGCTACGACTGGAGCGAGGACCAATTCGGCCCCATCTGGATCCCCAAGCAAGGCGCCTCGGTGCAACTGACGCTGGAGAACCTGCCGCTCTATCGCCGGGTGATCTCCGTGTACGAAGGCCATGCGCTGGAAGTGAGAGGTGATCAGATCATCATCGACGGTCAACCGGCCACCAGCTACACCTTCGCGCAGGACTATTACTGGATGATGGGCGACAACCGCCACCGCAGCCAGGACAGCCGCTTCTGGGGCTTCGTGCCCTTCGACCACATCGTAGGCAAGGCCGTGCTGGTCTGGTTCACCAAGGATCCGGAAACGGGGATCCGATGGAAACGGATGTTCTCGGGGGTGAGGTAGTTCGGGCGTGCCGGTTCCCTGTTGTCAGTTGTTAGTTGGCAGATGTCAGTGCGCATGGACGCCAAGCCCAGGACAACTGGCAATGGGGAACTGAGGGCATTTCTCTCCCAACTCTGGCGCAATCAGTGGCTCCGCGCCTTCCTCCTCGCGTTAGGTCTGCTCTTCTTGCTTCACGCCTTCGTGCTGCGCCTGGTCACGGTGCAGAGCACGAGCATGTTCGCTACGCTGCGGCCCGGTGACTTGCTCCTGGTGCAGCGCTGGGCGAACTGGACCGGCTACGCGCGCGGCGACATCGTGGTGTTCCGCGACCCGCTGAAGGACCGGGAGCCGATGTGGCAGCGGCCTTTGCTCGTGAAGCGATTGGTGGCCCTGCCCGGCGATACGCTGGAGATCCGCGAGGGCCGCTTGCTCGTGAACGGCGCTCCGTTCAACGAAGCATCGGGAGTGGCCATGAGCCACTTGGTGCGCCTGCGCGAGGGGTCCGATCCGCATGCCTTCGCCAAACGACATGGCTTGCCCGATGCACTGGTCATCCCTGGTCGCAGCAACTTGGAGACCGCCCTGAATGAAGCGCTCGTTGTTGCGTTGGAGCAGGATGAAGAGGTCATCGGCATCGCGCCCATGCGCCTCGCCACCGGTCAACGATTGAATGTGTTCCCTTTCAGCCCGCGCTACGCATGGAACGGCGATGACTATGGACCCTTGGTGATCCCGTGCGCTGGCGACACCCTGCGCATCAATGTGGACAACCTGCCGCTCTACGACCGCTTGATGAGCACCTACGAAGGCCATCGCCTGAGCAACAGCGGCGATCAACTGCGGCTGGATGGCCTGCCGCTATCGAACCGCATCGTGGAGAAGGACTACTGCTTCGTGCTCGGCGACAGCCGCCACTTCAGCGCCGACTCACGCTACTGGGGCTTCCTGCCACTGGATCACGTGGTCGGCCGCGCAACGGTGCTGCATCGCGCGCGCTGACCGCTGGCATAGGCTTTGACTCCGGCGCACGAACTTCGCCCCGCCATGAACAACGTCTTCCTCCTTGCCATCGCGCTCCTCTTCGCCCCCATCGTCACACGCGCGCAGGACGATCCCAAGGCCAAGGCCATCGTTGACCGTTTGATGGCGCAGGCCAAGGGCTGGACCAGCTTCGAGGCTGACTTCAGCAGCCGCTTGCAGAGCGCCAAGGACAAACTCGATGTGAAGCAGGAAGGCAACATGAAAGTGAAGGGCAAGCGCTTCCGCCTCGTGCTCGACAAGAACACCATCCTCAACGACGGCACGGTGCTCTACACCTACAGCAAGGAGACCAACGAGGTGACGCTGAACGATCCGGCCGAGATGGATCAGGAGATCGACCCCACCAAGATGTTCACGCAGTACGAGAAAGGCTTCAAGAGCCAATTCGTGGAGGAGAAGGCCGATGCGGCCGGCGTGATGACGCAAGTGGTGAAGCTCTACCCCATCGATCCCGCCAAGAAGCCCTTCCACACCGTGATGCTCACTGTTGACAAGGCCAAGGGCGAACCCCGCAGCGTGCAAGTGCTCTACAAGGACGGCAATGTGGTCACCTACACCGTGAAGCGCTTCGCGGCCAACGTGGAACTCGCCGACGCGCTCTTCGCCTTCGACAAGAGCAAGTACCCTGGCGTGGAGGTGAACGACATGCGCTGATCGCGTTACCGGTCACGCGGCCACGCATTCCCATCGGCATGCGAGCCCTCCTTCTCTCACTCTTCGTTCCGCTTAGCGCGTTCGCGCAGCAGCCGCGCGTAGCGCATGTGCTGGTGGCCCTGTGCGACAACGAGCACCAGGGCATCGTGAAGGTGCCCGCCGGGATCGGCAACGGACAGAACGCGCGCACTAACCTGTACTGGGGCGCGGGCTACGGCGTGCGGACGCATTTCGATCGCGCGGAGGAATGGACGCGCATCCCCTGCGAGGCCGCCACGGAGGCGCACATCCTCGACCGCGCCGTGTGGAAGCACCGTGACAGCGCGGTGTACATCGTGGCCGAGGCGTACGACGGCCGTAACATCCGCCAGGCCACTGAAGACCTGTTGCGGTACGCGAGCGGGAATGGACCGCTCATGGTGAAGGCGGGCTCCGTGAAGCTCAACGCGGGAGGCGGCGCGAACCTCGTCGCGTACATCGGCCACGATGGTCTCATGGACTTCAGGATCGAAGAGCGCTTCAATGGGCCAGCATCGGACAAGCGCGAGGCCATCATCCTCGCCTGCATCAGCAGAGCCTACTTCGCAGAGCATCTGCGCACCACTGGCGCCCGGCCACTGCTCTGGACCACCGGCCTGATGGCGCCGGAGGCGTACACGCTGCGCGCCGCGCTCATCGGCTGGGTGCTGGGCGAGAGCGCTGGTCAGATCCGCGAACGTGCTGCCGCGGCCTACGACAAGTACCAGAAATGCGGGATCAACGGGGCGCGCCGCCTGCTGGTGACGGGCTGGTGGCACGAGCGCCCTTGAAATGGCCGGTGCCCTCGCCCTGCTGCCCGGTGAGGTGCACGTAATCGCGCAGCACGGTCTGCAGGAAGTCCATCGCCTTCATGCCGTCGCCCCTGATGCCCATGACCTCGCGCACCTCGACCGCCATCTCCTCCATGAGCGCCCAGCGGTTGGCCTGCTTGGTGCTGGTGAGCACCTCCTTCACCAGCGCGGCCTGCGCATCGGTTAGGCGGGTGACTTCCGGGAAGCGCACCTGATGCTCCACGCGCACCTCGGTGAGCAAGGTCTCGGAGAGCTTGGTGCGCTGCTTCAGCGAGACCACGGTGGTGCCGCCGGCCAGATCGCCCAGGCGTTGCCCCTTGCCGTTGATGAGCACCACCACGAGGCCGAGGCCATAGAAGCCATCGAGCGGGCGGATGAGCCAGCGCAGCAGGTACTGCCCGAGCGTGGGCTGCCCGCCATCGAGCCGGGCCACCTTTACCTTCATCACGCTCTTGCCGATGCTCTTGCCGTCCATGAGCAGCTCGCATGCCAGGTGGTAGAACGAGAGCGGCAGGCTGAGCAGGATGATGAGGGCGATGATGGTCTCATCCTCCCAATCCTTCGGCTCCACGATGAACAGGACCATGATCCAGAGCATGGCGTAGGCGAACTTCACCAGGCCATCGATGATGTAAGCGACGATACGGTCGCCCACGCTGGCCACTTCATGGTGGATCACGACGTTCTGCGCCGTCTCAATGCCTACCGTGCTCATGCGCTCCTGAACCGAGGTTTCATCAGCCCTCGGTCTCGCGGGTCCAGATGGCCTCAGTGATGCTCTGGCCGTTCTTGAAGTAGAAGATGCCCCACTTCGCGATCACCTTGCTGTACTCATCGCCGCGGTTGCCATTCACCACCACGCGGCGTATGATCACCTTGTTGCCCTCGGTGTAGCTCTCCTCCGTGACGCCTTGGGGATATTCCTGCGCGAGCTTGTTGCGGGTGTAGTCGGCGAAGTCCCGCGGCTGATCGACCGGAGTGGCGTCCAACGTGGCCTTGCTGCGCGCGCGGGCCAGATCACTGCTCTGGGTATAGCCGGCCTCGCGTGCGATGGCGGCGCGTTTCGCATCGTCGATGGCGCGCAGGCGCTCCTCGTTCAAGGCGGCGCCCTTGCGCTGCCGGTCCGCCTCCTGATCAATCACGCGCTCGGTCTGGCTGCGCTGGCTGGCCGATCGTTGCGCGCTCAGCTCCGCGCGGCGCGTCTCCGCCTCCCGGATGCGGCCGGTTTCTTCGGCCACGTCATTGGCGGTCTGCACCTGGCGTTCGCTCAGGGCCTGCTCGTGTGCGATCACGCGTTCCTGCGTGGCCACTTTCAAATCGTTCTGCTGGGCGGATACCTGCCCGGAGCGCTCACGCCGCTGCTGCTCCTCTTCCTTCACCCTGTCCTTCAGCGCTTGCATCTCCGAGGCGCTCAGTTCGCGCCGCGACTCATCGCCGCGGTAGAGTCCTGCCCGCGCTTCCTCGATGCGGTCCTTGTCATTCACTGCGGCATCACGTCGGCCCGAGGCTTCAACGGCGTTCGCTGATTCCTCCGCTTGCACATCCTCGCGCAGCTTCTTGATGCGCTGCCACTTCTCGAGCTCCTCGGCTTCGCGCGCCTTGCGCATGAACTCCTCGGCCTGCTGCTCGTTGCTGCGATCGATGCTGGTGCTGGGGCGCGTGCGGCGCTGTGAATCGTCCTCGGCCGCTTTGCGCGCGACGAGCTCGGCTTCCTGCCGCTGCCGCTCGAGCTCGGCCAGCAGCCGATCGATCTGGTCGATCTTGGCCAGCGGATAGGTCTCTTCGGGCTTCAGGTCGCTCGCTTCGGCATAGAGGCCGCGCGCGCGCGGATAGTCCTTCGTGGCCATCGCCTCATCGGCTCCAACCAACGCCGTGCGGTAGCGTTCGTCAAGCGCCTTGATCTCGTCACGCGCCGCGCGGTCGCGTTCATCAGCCAGTCGCCGGGCCTCGGCCTCTTGTTCCTCGCGGGCCTTGCGCTCGGCCTCGAGCCGCGCACGCTCCTCATCGGCCAAGGCACGCGCGCGTGCGGCCTCATCGGCTTCTTTTCGGCGGCGCTCCTCCTCCTCGAGCCGACGCTGCTCGGCGAGACGATCCGCTTCGCTTTGGTTGCGCTCGCGTTTCGAGATCTCGGCGTCGATGGCGGCCAATCGGTCCTTCGGGTAATTCACCTGCGGGCGCAGGCCCAGTGCTTCGGTGAACTTCTCTCGCGCGCGGTCGAAGTTGTCCTGTGAGAAGGCGAGGTCGCCCGCCGCCACGGCATCGCGGTACTGCCGCAGGAGTTCATCTTCTTCGGCCTTCTTGCGACGGGCCTCTTCGTCCAAGCGGGCCTTCTCGGCGGCGGCGAGTTCAGCGGCGAGCTTGTCGGCGGCTTCCTTGGCGGCGCGGTCGGCGGCGGCGCGCGCGGCCGCATCGCGGGCATCGGAATCCTTCTGCGCGAGGTCCGCCAGGATGCGCTCGATCTCCGCGAGGCGGTCCTTGGGCTTCTGCTCATCAGGCTTCACGCCCAAGGCGTCGGCGTAGCCGGTGCGGGCCTGCTCGTATTTCTTGGCGGTGAAGTCGCGGTCGGCGGTCGCGATCAAGTCGGCGTAACGCTTGTCGCGGTCCGCCTTCTCACGGGCCAGTCGTTCTTCCTCGGCCTTGGCCTTGGCTGCGGAATCGAGGCGCGATTCGATGTCGATGATGCGGTCGCTCGGGTGGGCCTCATCGGGCTTGAGCGCGGAGGCATCCTTGTAATCGGCGAGCGCGGCTGCCAGCTTCTCCGCCGTGTACGCCTTGTCGGCTCGGCCGATGAGCTCATTGTACTTGGCGTCGCGCTCGCGCGCCAATTTCTCTTCGGCCTCACGCTCGGCCTTCTCGGTCAAACGCGCGTCGCACTCGGCCATGCGGTCCTTCGGGTAGCGCTCCGTGGGCAGCAGGTTGCCCGCCTCGGCGTACTTGGCCTTGGCCGCCGTGTAATCCTCCTTATCGAAGCCCGCATCGGCGGCGGCGATGGCGGCATCGTACTTGGCGCGCTGCTCTTGCTGCCGTATGCGCTCCTCGGCCTCGGCCTTGCGCTGCGCCACCAGGGACAGCTGATCCTTCGGGTAGCGCTCGGCGGGCTTCAGCGTGCTGGCCTCGGAGTACTTCGTGGTGGCCGTGGCCCATTCCTCGGCCTTCAGCGCGGCATCGCCGGCTGCATTGGCGGCATCGTACTTCTCTTGCAGCTCTTTGGCCTTGCGTTCCTCTTCGAGCTGCTTGGCCAACTCTTCCTTCTTCTTGTTGATGAGCGCGATCTGGTCCTTCGGGTACTGCTCCTTCGGCTTCAGCGTGCTGGCCTCGGTGTACTTGGCGATGGCCTCGTCGAAGCGATCGCCGGTGAAGGCCTGCATGGCGGCGGCAAGGGCCGCTTGGTACTGCGCATCGAGTTCCTTGGCGCGCTTCTCCTCTTCGGCCTTGGCGGCGAGCTCTTCGCGCTTCTTGGCGATGGCGGCGAGTTGGTCCTTCGGGTACTTCTCCTCGGGCTTCAG
>CAZFBP010000029.1:0-5907 GCA_964517255.1 uncultured Chryseobacterium sp. | reverse complement strand
GCTTCTTGGCGATGGCGGCGAGTTGGTCCTTCGGGTACTTCTCCTCGGGCTTCAGCGCGCTGGCCTCGTTGTACTTCGCCTCGGCGTCGTCGTAGCGCGTGCCACTGAAGGCGATGTCGGCGGCGGCGATGGCCGCTTGGTACTTCTGCTGGTTCTCCTTGGCCAGGCGCTCTTCATCGGCCTTGCGCTTCTCCTCGTCCTTCTTCTTGGCGATGGCGGCGAGTTGGTCCTTCGGGTACTTCTCCTCGGGCTTCAGGCTGCCGGCCTCGGTGTACTTGGTGGTGGCCATGTCCCAATTGCTGGCCTTGAAGGCGGCATCGCCCGCCGCGATGGCGGCCTCGTACTTCTGCTGGATCTCTCGCGCCTTCTTCTCCTCCTCGGCCTTCTTGGCGGCCTCGTCCTTCTTCTTGGCGATGGCGGCGAGCTGGTCCTTGGGGTAACGCTCGGCGGGCTTCAAGGTGCCGGCCTCGGTGTACTTGGTGGTGGCCTGATCCCAATTCTCGGCCTTGAAGGCGGCGTCGGCGGCGGCGATCGCCGCATCATACTTCTGCTGCAGCTCCAGGGCCTTCTTCTCCTCTTCGGCCTTCTTGGCCAGATCAGCCAGGATGCCATCGATCTCCTTGATGCGCTGCGTGGGGTGCGGCTCACTCTCCTTGATGTCGAGCGCCGCTTCGTACCTGGACTTGGCCGCCTCGTAGCTCTTCTTGCCGAAGAACCCATCGGCCTCCTTGATCAACGCGGTGTACTCTTCCTCGCGCTTCTTCGCGCCATCGGCCGCCTCCAGTCGCATGCGGGCATCGCTGAGCTTGGCCGTGGCCACCGCGTCGCCCACTTTCAGGGTGAGCGCCTCGGTGAAGCTGTCAACCGCCTTCTTGAAATCGTTGGCGCCCATGGCCGTGGTGCCCTGGGCCATGAGCTTGGCGAAATCGGCTTCGGCGGTGGCCTCGCGCTTTTTCTTTTCATCGTACTCCTTCAGCAGCCGCGCCTGCGCGTCGCGCATGCGGTTGGTGTAATCCATGTCCCACTCGAAGTTGCCGGTGGCGCCCACGTACTTGGCCTTGCCGAATGCTTCCTGGAGGATCGAGAAGTCCACGCCGGGGATCTCGCTCAGCATGGTGAAGTCGATGTTCATGCCGTGGCCGCCCTGGCGTTCCTCCTCCGGGATGTTGCGCGTGTCGATCGCGATGTTCTTGCTCACGTAGCCCTTCTTCGAGCACATCACCTTGTACTCCGATCCGTAATCGAGATTCACCTCGTACTTCCCGCTGGCGTTGGTGGGCACCTCCACCAGCTTCGCCCCGTTCTTGAAGATGGTGATCATCACCCCGTCGATCTTCTTGGCCGTGGTGAGGTCCTTCACGGTGCCGAAGACCATGACCACATCCACCTGCGACCACGCGGGAATGAGCGCGAGCACGAAGGCCGCGCTGGCTATGCCGCGCTTCCAGGACTGCTTCAACATGCTGGTGATCAAGGGCTGGGCTTGCCGCCGTGCGGCTGAAGAGCCGCAATTTAGGACATCTTTGGCGGTCACCATTTCCGCATGCGCAGCCACGGGGAGGAGCGCTCCTTCCACCTCAAGCCCGACCTCGCCGTGATCGGCGCGGGCATCGTGGGCCTGTTCGCGGCGCTCTTCCATCAGCGAAGGCATCCGCATCATCTGGTGATGGTCATGGAGCGCGGGGCATTCCCCAGGGGGGCCACCGTGCGCAACGCGGGCTTCGCCTGCTTCGGCAGCCCGAGCGAGTTGCTGCATGACATCGACGCCGATGGCGAGGACATCGCATTGGGCCGCGCCGAGGAGCGCTGGAAAGGGCTGCTGGAACTCCGTGCTGAATTGGGCGACGAGCGCATCGGTTTCGAGCCTACGGGCGGGCATGAGGCGTACAGGGCTGGCGATGCGCGGTACACGCAGGTGGCCGAAGGGTTCGAGCGTCTCAACCAGATGCTGCGGCCCATCACCGGCCGGGCACCTTCCATTGGGCAGCGGAACTGATCCGTGAATTCGGGTTGGAAGGGATCGGCCATCTGGCCCGGGCCGATCTGGAGGGCGCCATCGACAGCGGCCGCTTGATGCGAGCACTGATGCTGAAGGCGCAGGAGGCTGGCGTGCTGATGCGCTTCAACGCGGATGTGGAGCGCATCGAGGAAGAGCGTTCGGGAGTGCGAATCGTGCTGCGCGACCGCGATGAAGTCCTCTGCGAGCGCGTGCTGGTGGCCACCAACGGTTTCACTCCGGCCCTTCTCCCCGAGCTCGATGTGGTGCCCGCGCGCAGCCAGGTGCTCATCACCGCGCCGATCCCCGGGCTGCGGCTGCGAGGCACATTCCAATGCACGAGGGCTTCTATTTCTTCCGCGATTGCGCCGGTGGCGTGCTGCTGGGTGGCGGTCGGCACCTCGACCTTGAAGGCGAGCGCACCATGCACGAGGGCCTCACACCACTGGTCCAAGGCGATCTGGAGCGCCTGCTGCGCGAAGTGGTCCGGCCAGGCGTTCACCATCGCCAACCGCTGCTGCGGCACCTTGGCTTTCGGAAGCCGCAGCAAATCGCATTTAGTGGAGCGCATCGGCGAAAGGGTGGTGGTGGCCGTGCGCATGGGTGGCATGGGCGTGGCCATGGGCACACGCGTGGCGCGCCGGGCGGCGGAACCGATCGACTGGCCCACGGAATCACGCGCCTGACAAGGATCAGCCGAATGAACAGGATCCGAAGGGACCTTCGCAGCAAACACCCGACCCATGAGCACCACCAGCAGCACCGCCACCCGGCTTCGCATCAGCGACCTCCATCTGGACCACAAGGAATGGCTCAACGCGCTGCGCTTCTACAAGGATGAACTGGCCATCTTCGAGCATCGCCTGGAGGAGGTGGCGCAACGCAACACGAAGCAGGACGTGATGGCCCAGCTCGAGCACTTCCAGAACCAGTTCATCCGTGAGCGGGAGGTGATTGACGAACTGCGGCACGATATCAAGGCCCGCGAGAACGAAGTGGAGAAGGAGCACAAGGACAATCCCGTGGCGATTGAGCACCGCTGGTTCAACGACCACGCCGACCTCCGCGACCGCTTCCAGACCTTCGAGCGGCTCTACACGGAGCTGAAGGGCGAGTTCAGGCGCTGGCTCGCCGAGCGGCTCTAGCTGAGCGCCCTCGCCATCGGGCGTTACATTCGCCGCACAATCCGCCCAACGCATGAAGAAGATCATCGGCCTCGCGCTCTGGCTCCTCGCCTTCCTCATCCCCTTCAAGTACGCCATCCTCAACACCGACGATCTGGTGCTTGAGAACGGGCGGTCCAACAACACCGTGGGCCTGATCAGCTTCTTGGCGATGATCGCCCTGATCTTCATCGGCTACTGGCTGGTGGACTCCTCGAGCAAGAAGCCGAGCGCCGAAGGCCACGGCCACTGATCCCTCGCTCGCATGGCGCGCATCCTCGTCCCCACGGACTTCAGCGCCGGCGCACTGAATGCAGCCGCGTACGCGGTGCGGCTCTTCGGGGCCGAAGGCAATCGCTTCGTCCTGCTGCACGCCTACCGGATACCGGCCACCGATTCCATGGCCACCCTCAATTTAGATGAACTGCTGGCGCGCGAGGCCCTCGACGGGCTCGACCGTTTCGAGCAGCAGGTGCGCGGCCTGTTCCCCGGCGAGCAGCTGGACCTGGAGAAGGCCTGCGAGCATGGCGACCTGCCCAATGTGATCGACCGATTCGCCGACGATGAGGAGAAACCCGCCTGCGTGGTGATGGGCACCCAAGGCGCCAGCGGCCTCAAGGAGGCGCTCTTCGGCAGCAACACGGCAAGCGTGATCAAGCAGAGCTCGTTCCCGGTGCTCGCAGTACCTGCGGGCGCCACCTACCGGCCACCGCGCCGCATCGTGCTGGCCGACGACGGCGGGCCGGTGGAGAAGTCAGCGCTGGGGCTGGTGCTCGACATAGCCCGTTGGAACCAGGGCGAGGTGCGCGTGACGCGCGTGGTGAACGAGGCCGTTGCCGCCGTGAGCGATCAGGAGCCGGCCTACGACGTGCTGCTCGGCGCGATCCCGCACACGCAGCAATACCTCAGCGCCGACGATGTGGACGCCGCGCTGAACGACTTCGCCGAGCAGGGCGATGCCGACCTGCTGGCCGTGCTGCACCGCGAGCGTGGCATCTTCCGCAGCTTCTTCCAGCGCAGCACCTCGGCGCGCCTGGCCATGCACACGCACCTGCCGCTCCTGGTGCTGCGGCAAGCCGAACGCTGATGGCCGGCCTGCTCCAAGGCGGCGCGCTCCCGCTCTTCGCATTCAAGGGCATCACCGTGCGGCTCCACTGGAGCTTCGTGCTGCTGCCCGCGTTCGTGCTCTACACGGATCTGCGCGACGGCGACTCCTGGAACGCCATCGCCCTGCACCTGGGCATGGTGGCCATCACCTTCGCCTGCGTGGTGCTGCACGAGTTCGGCCACGCGCTCACCGCGCGACGCTTCGGCATCGGCACGCGCTCCATCACGCTGCTGCCCATCGGCGGCGTGGCAGCCCTGGAGCGCATGCCCGAGGATCCGCGCCAGGAGTTCTGGATCACGGTGGCCGGGCCGACGGTGAATTTGGTCCTCGCGCTCATCGCTGTGGTGCTCATGGCGGTGCTGGGCCTCACCGCCTTTTTCACCGACCTCTTCCTGGGCGGCGCATCCGCCTTCAGCAACCTGCTGCTCTTCGTGGCCGCCATCAACGTGTGGCTCTTCCTCTTCAACCTCATCCCCGCCTTCCCCATGGATGGCGGCCGCATCCTGCGCTCGGCGCTGGCCCTGCGCATGCCGCGCCCCAGGGCCACGCGCATCGCGGCCAACCTGGGGCGCGCCGTGGCCGTGGCCGGCATCGTCTATGGGCTGATGCAAGGCGAATTGATGCTCGCGCTCGTAGGCTTCTTCGTGTTCACCGCCGCCGGTGCCGAGGCGCGCAATGTGGAGCAGCGCGAGGGCCTGCGCGGCATCAGCGTGGAGCAGGTGATGCGCACGCGCTACTGGAGCGTGGGCGCCGCCACCACCGTGCGCCAGGCCACGCAAGAGCTGCTACAAGGCGGCGACACCGCGCTGGTGGTGCTCGGCCTCGATGGCCTGCCCGTGGGCGTGATGCACAAGCGCGACCTCATTCATGCCGTGGAGGCGGGTCACGCGGACGCACGGCTGGTTGACCTGCCGCCGCGCGAAGCGCCCGTGGTAGCGCCGCACGACGATGCCCACGAATGCGTGCAGCGCATGATCATGGCCTCGTTGCCGCTGCTGCCTGTGGTACACGACCGCCGCCTGGTGGGCGTGCTGGAGTTGGAGAACCTCGACGAGTTCATGAAGCTGCGCAGCGCGCAGGGCGGCGCAGTCGGAGCTCAGGCCTTGGGTGTTTTCGATCCACAAAAGCGAGAACAGTAGAAGGCCACGGAGCAACATCCACGACGAATCCGCAATACGGACTTCGATACATCGAAGCGCGAAGAATTCGGCGGCGATGCGGATGCTCCTTGGCCGAATGCATGGCTGGGAGGCGAGTTGTTAGGCTCGGGTTCGTGAGTTCGACCCGGCAAGAAGCACCTGTTCGGCGATCGAGAAGAAGTTGAAGGCGGTTTTCGTTCGCCTAGCAACATCCACGACAAATCCGAAAATCAGCACTTCGTTGTTTCGAAGTCGATAGTTCTTGAAGACCGCGCGGGTCTTCGGAAACGGCTTCTTCAGAAGACAGGCAAGTTGCTCGGCTTCGGGCACGGCGCTTTCGCCGGGGAACCGTTCCGGATCGTTAATCGAGAGGGCTTCGGGCCGGCTTTCTTCGTTAATTCCCTCATTCGCAAGCGCCGCAGCCGCTTGTCCGGTTGGCGACGCTTGCGCCATGCCCACCTGTTCGGCAGGCAAGCCCGTGCCGCTTTCACCTTACAGATA
>CAZFBP010000028.1:1012-18392 GCA_964517255.1 uncultured Chryseobacterium sp. | reverse complement strand
ACGCCGCAGCCCAGGTCGGTGGCCTCCGCGCCCGGCACCGCGAGGCTCTCCACCCAATTGCGGATGATGCCCTTGGCGTCGTTCATCGGAACGTTGAAGATCTCTTGCTCGAATGTGTCCGCCACCTTGTCCCAATCGCGCTCGTTCATGCGTGAAGCGTGTTGTGCCCGCAGCCCTGCGGACGGTGTTCGACATAGAGGCCGAGGCAATGTATCCGGGTGCTGATCCGTGAATCGAGGGACCCCGAAGCGTGTTTCCACGATCGCGCGTTGGCAACGGTACCTTGCGCTGGCCAAACCCGCATGGAATGAAGCTCACGACCTGCGCGCTCTTACTGCTGCTGCACCACGCGGCAGCCCTCGCCCAGAACGGCTGGTCGGTGCTCAACATCCCCAACTCCGGACGCTACGACGATGTCTTCTTCGTGAACCCCGACACGGGCTGGACAGCGGGCGGGCCGAACGGCTGGATCCGCAAGACGGTGAACGGCGGTGCGACTTGGACCCTTCAGTACACCTCGCCGTACTACCTGCGCAGCATCGAGTTCATGAATCCCGATACGGGCTTCGCCGGATCGTTGAATGGGCAACTCTACCGCACGGTGAATGGCGGGAGCAGCTGGGCGGATATCAGCGGCAGCATGGCGCCGCCGCCAGTGGGAATCTGCGGGCTCTCCGCGCCAGGCGGCAACGTGCTCTATGGCTGCGGCCTGTGGGCGGCACCGGCGTACATCTACAAGTCGTCGGACGCGGGCAGTACGTGGAGCCACACCGACATGACCGGCCTGGCCACGCGCCTGGTCGATATCCACTTCACGCATCCCGACACGGGCTTCGCCACCGGCACCGCCGATCCGGCCAGCGCGGGCGGCGTGATCCTGCGCACCACCGACGGCGGCGCCTCGTGGGCCACGGTGCATACCACCAATGCGCTCACCGACATCGTATGGAAGATCCAGCGCCTCGATGCGATGCATTGGTTCGCCAGCATCTACAGCGAGCCGACGAACGATGACACGCGCATGCTCCGCAGCACCGATGGCGGGTTGACCTGGGAGCAGATCCTCGTTAGCGACACGTACACTTATGTGGAGGCCATCGGCTTCATCGATGCGCTGCACGGATGGACCGGCGGCGATGACCAGCTCTGGGAGACCTCTGACGGTGGAGCCTCGTGGCAGGAGATCAACCTCGGGTTCAACTACAACCGCTTCTTCAAGGTGAACGACACCACGGCCTACCTCAGCGGCCAGAAAATCTACAAGTTCCAGGACGACCTCTCCACGCGCGCCCCCGCAACCGAGTTGCAATCGAAGTGGCACTCGCTGCGCGTGGACCCGAACCCCACCGATGGCCGTGTCACCATCCGCCTATCCCTGGAGCGGAGCACCATCGCCGACCTGCGCATCGTTTCGGCGAGCGGCGCCACGGTGCAGCAGCTCTTGCGCAGCAACAGCGCCAACGCGGGCGATTATTCCTTCGCTGCGGACCTTGAGGGCGGAGCAGGCGCGTTGCACTTCGTGGTGCTGAAGACCAACGAAGGGATGCGTTGGGAGAAGGTGGTGCTGGCGAAGTAGCCTACGCCGGGCTCAGTTTCAGCATGTTCGCCATGCCCTGCTCGGCGATGGGCATGCTTGCGATGTTGATGACCAGGTCGCCTTTCTGAACGAACTTCCTGCTGCGCAGGATGTGCTTGATGTCGGCGATGGTGTGATCGGTGCTCACGGTCTTGTCGTAGTACTGCGCGCGCACGCCCCACACGAGGTTCATCTGGTTGAGGATGCGCCGGTTGCTGGTGAAGGCGTAGATGTTCGCCTTGGGCCGCATGCTGCTGATCTTGTAGGCCGTGTAGCCGCTGTGCGTCATGGTCACGATAGCCTTGATGTCGATGGCGGCGGCCATGCGCACGGCGGCCATGCAAATGGTGTCGGTGACCATGCGCTCATCCTGCTCGAGCCCTGGCTGCTCCACGTTGAACATGGCCTCGCTGCTCTCCATCTCCAGCAAGATGCGGTTCATGGCCTTCACCACTTCCACCGGATGCTTGCCCACGCTGGTCTCGGCGCTCAGCATCACCGCGTCGGCGTGATCGAGCACGGCATTGGCCACGTCGTTCACCTCGGCCCGCGTGGGCGTGATGCTGGTGATCATGCTCTCCATCATCTGCGTGGCCACGATCACAGGGCGGTGTTGCGCGAGGCATCGCTTGATGATGTCCTTCTGCACCAGCGGCACTTTCTCCATGGGGATCTCCACGCCCAGGTCGCCGCGTGCCACCATGAGGGCGTCGGCCTCGTGGACGATCTCATCGATCTCCTTCAGCGCTTCGGGCTTCTCGATCTTGGCGATCACGCGCGCGTGCTTCTCGCGCTGGCGGATGAGGCCCTTGAGCTCGATGATGTCGCGCGCGCTGCGCACGAAGCTCAGGCCCACCCAATCCACGTCATGCTCCATCGCGAACTCGAGGTCGGCGCGGTCCTTCTCGGTGAGGCAGGGAAGGCTCACGCGCGTGTTGGGGAGGTTGATCCCCTTGTTGGCGCTGAGCGTTCCACCATGGATGACACGCGTGGTCACCTCGGTGCGGCCATCGGTGCCCACTACCTCGAGTCGCAACTTGCCGTCGTCGAGCAGCACGAGCTCGCCTTTCTTCACATCCTGCGGGAATTGCCGGTAGCCGGTGCTCACCAGCCCGGGCCTTCCGGCCACCTCTTCCGTGGTGATGGTGAGCAGGTCGCCGTCGTTGAGCTCGATGGCGCCGTTGGCCATGGCGCCCACGCGCAGCTTGGGGCCTTGCAGGTCGGCGAGGATGGCCGTGAAGGTGCCGAGCTCCTCATTCAGTGAGCGGATGGTGGCGATCACCTCGGCGTAGAAGGCGTAGCTGCCGTGGCTGAAGTTCAGGCGGCACACATCCATGCCATTCAGCATCATGTCGCGGAGCACTTCGCGCGAAGCGCTCGCAGGTCCGAGCGTGGCGACGATCTTGGTCTTTGGTTCGTTCATCGGTCTCATTCAGCAGCGGGCGTCAAAGCAACAACTTGTGGCCGTTGCGCAAGCCGGCCATCTCGATCGGGTAAGCCAGCAGCACGAATTCGGCGGCGCGCAAACGCGGCAGCAGGTCCTCTTCGCGCTCTGCGGTCTCCTGGTCCACCACAAGGAAAAGGTCGGCCTCTTTCTGGTCGGGGAGCAGACGACGCTTGCCGCAGGTGTTGCACACCAGTGCCCAGGCAATGATGCCCTCCGGTCCATTCTGCTGGAAGACCGGGTAGTGCAGGTCCTGGCCGCGCGCGCGCTCCACGATGTCCTCGCGCCTTCGCTCAAGCTCCAGGCCCAGCGCCTTGTTGAGCGACCAGCAAAGGCGGTAGTCGGGCACGTGGCAGCTGATGCCGATCACGGTCACATCGGGTGCCGCGGCCTCATCGGCGAGCTTGTGCTTGGGCATGGCGCAGACGAAAGTACCTACTGCTCACAGGGCGCATCAGCATGAGCGGTCGCGCGCGGCATCGTGGCGCCCGGAACCCTCGACGGAATCGGGGCCAGCCTCTCCTTTCCCCCTGTTCGGCTTGCGCGAGCGCATGCCGCGGAATGCGCTCTGGGCGGCATCCTGCTCGGCCACCTTCTTGCTTCCGCCCTTGCCGGTGCCCTTCACCTCGCCATTGATGCGCACCTCCGCGACGTAATGGCGCCCTCGTCCACCGCCGCCCTCGCGCACCACGAACTCCACCTTCTTGCGGCGCTTCTGCCCCCACTCCAGCAGGCGGCTCTTGCCATCGCGGTCCTCCTTCTCGATCTCCTTCAGGTCGAAGTGCTTCTGGATGAGGCCCACCACCACCTTGCGCGTGCGGTCGAAGCCCTTGTCGAGGAAGAGCGCGCCGATGAGCGCCTCCAGCGCGTTGCCGGGCACGCTGCTCTCATGCGCGCGCGCCACCGTGGTCTCGATCACGCGCTCGATGCCGATGCGCTTGGCCAGCAGGTTGAGTTGCGCGCGGCTCACGAGCTTGCTCCGCATGCGCGTGAGGAAGCCTTCGCCCTGGTCAGGATAGGCGTGGAAGAGCAGGTTGCCGATCACCGCGTCGAGCACGGCATCGCCCAGGAACTCCAGCCGCTCGTTGTCCGGAAGATCGGGCCGCTCATCGGTGACGGCGCTCACATGGCGCAGCGCCTGACGGTAGAGCGGCAGGTCGTTCGGGGTGATGCCGAGCGTTTGGCGGCACCAGGCCCGCACCCGTCGCTCTTCGGGGTTGCGCGTGCGGCTGAACAGGCGCGCGATCACGCTAGCGGTGCTTGCGGAAGATCACCGAGGTGTTGTGCCCACCGAAGCCGAAGGTGTTGCTCAGCGCGGCGTTCACCGTGCGCTGTTGCGCCTTGTTGAAGGTGAAGTTCAGCTTCGGGTCGATCTCGGGATCGTCGGTGAAGTGGTTGATCGTGGGCGGCACCGTGCCCGTGTGAATGGCCATGATGGCGGCCACGCCCTCAATGGCGCCCGCGCCGCCGAGCAGATGGCCTGTCATGCTCTTGGTGGCGCTGATGTTGATCCTGAAGCTGTGCTCACCGAAAAGGCGCTGGATGGCTTTCACCTCTTGCGGGTCGCCGATGGGCGTGCTGGTGCCGTGCGTGTTCACATAATCGACCTCCTCGGGACGCATGCCGGCATCCTTCAAGGCCGCCTTCATGCACAGCTCCGCGCCCAGGCCTTCGGGGTGCGGCGCGGTGATGTGGTAGGCATCGCTGCTCATGCCTCCGCCCACCACTTCGCAGTAGATCCTGGCGCCGCGCGCGAGGGCGTGCTCCAGATCCTCCAATACGATGGCCGCTCCGCCCTCGCCGAGCACGAAGCCGTCGCGGTCCTTGTCGTAGGGGCGCGATGCCGTCGCCGGGTCATCATTGCGCGTGCTCATGGCGTGCAGGGCGTTGAAGCCGCCCACGCCGGCCTCGTAGATCGCCGCTTCGCTGCCGCCGGTCACCATGGCGGTGCAGGTGCCCAGGCGGATGTAGTTGTAGGCATCGATCATCGAGTTGTTGCTCGATGCGCAGGCGCTCACCGTCACGTAGCTGGGGCCGCGCAGGGTGTGGCGCATGCTGATCAGGCCCGCCGCGCTGTCGGCGATCATCTTCGGGATGAAGAAGGGGTTGAAGCGCGGGGTGCCCTCGCCCTTCCCGAAGGCTATGCACTCGTCCTGGAAGGTCTTCAGGCCGCCGATGCCGCTGCCCCAGATCACGCCCACCCGGTCACGGTCAACCCCGCTCTCCAACACACCACTATCCTTGAGGGCCTCATCGGAGCACACCAATGCGAACTGCGCGAAAGGGTCCATTTTCCGGGCCTCCTTCCGGTCCAGGAAATCCTCCGGGTTGAAGCCCTTCACCTCGCAGGCGAAGCGCGTCTTGAACTTGCTCGCGTCGAACTTGGTGATGGGCGCAGCGCCGCTGCGGCCGCTCACCAGCCCCTCCCAGTATGCCTGAAGGGTGTTCCCGATGGGTGTGAGCGCGCCCAGACCGGTGACGACCACACGCCTGAGCTGCATGCGGCCGGATTACTTCGCGTTCTTCTCCACGTACTCCACGGCCTGACCCACGGTCTGGATCTTCTCGGCCTGGTCATCGGGGATGGCGATGTTGAACTCCTTCTCGAACTCCATGATGAGTTCTACGGTATCGAGGCTGTCAGCGCCAAGGTCGTTCGTGAAGCTGGCTTCCAAGGTGACCTCGTTCTGGTCCACGCCCAGCTTATCCACGATGATCGCGATTACCCTCGACTTGATGTCCGACATGTCGGTGCGGTTTTTTTTGTGAGGCCCCAAAGGAAAGACATTTTCCCATCGGCCAAATCCGGCAGGCCGGGACCTACTTATGCACCACCAACACGTTATTCAAGGACTTCCTTGCCAAGGCGGGAACCATGCAATCGTCCGAAGGGAAGCCCATGGGTATCAAGAGGTAAGGTCGTTCGTTGTTCGGCCGTGCCAGCACTTCCGCAAGGAAATTCATGGGGCTCGGCGTATGGGTAAGTGTGGCAAGTCCGGCATGATGCGCCGCGGCCAGCAGCATGCCCGTGGCGATGCCCACGCTCTCACTCACGTAGTAATTCTGATGCTTGCGCCCATCGCCATCTACCTCGTAGGCGCGCTTGAAGACCACCACCAGCCAGGGCGCCGATTCCAGGAAGGGTTTGCTGGCATCGGTGCCGAAAGGCTTGAGGTCCTCGAGCCACTCGGTGCTCATGCGCCCGCTGTAATTGACACGCTCTTCCTCTTCGGCGGCATCGCGGATGCGCCGCTTGATCGCGGGGTCGCTCACGGCCACGAAGGTCCATGGCTGCTTGTGCGCTCCGCTTGGCGCGGTGCTCGCTGCGCGCACCACCTCCTCGATCACGGCCTGCGGCACAGGTGCGCTGCTGAAGTGGCGCACGGTTCGGCGGCGATTGAGCTCCTCGTGGAAGGCGCGGGCACGGGCGAGCATCTCTTCGGGGTCTCTACGCGTGAAGACAAGTGGGATGAATGCGGGCTGATGGTCCATGCCCCGAAGGTCGCACCTTCGCGGCCACGCTTACGTCTGCGGTGAGCGGGCAAGGCATGAAACGCATCGCCATCCTCGCTTCCGGCTCGGGCACCAATGCCCAGCGGCTCATCGAGCATTTCAGCGCGCACCCCCTGGCGCAAGTGGTGCTCGTGGGCTGCGACCAATCCGAGGCCGGCGTTCTTCAACGCGCTTGGGACCTCAACGTGCCCAGCTACCTATTTACTGGCAAGGAGCTTCGCGATGGTGCGGTGCGGCACGAACTGCAAGGCCAACGCATCGACCTTGTGGTGCTCGCCGGCTTCATGCGATTGATCCCGGCGGAGATGGTGCGCGCCTTCGAAGGGCGCTTGGTGAACATCCACCCTTCCTTGCTGCCCAACCACGGGGGCAAAGGCATGTACGGCCAGCGCGTGCATGAAGCGGTGATCGCCGCTGGCGATGCCGAGAGCGGCATCACCATCCACTTGGTGAACGAGCATTACGATGAAGGGCACGTCCTCTTCCAGGCACGCTGCCCGGTGCATCCGGGTGACACGCCCGATTCACTTGCGGAGCGCGTGCATGCACTGGAGCACGCCCACTATCCGCGCGTTGTGGATGAACTGGCGGCCAGCTTGGTGCCCCGGCGCTAGGGATCGGCACTGGCCATCTCCGCCCAAGCTCCGAGCAGCTTCGTGCAGCGCCGCAAGGCGAGCTGGTAGGCGCGCTCGCCGCCCTCGGCCCGCGCGCGCAAGGCATCGGCCACGGCGTCGAGGTCCTTCCGGTGCCACGTTCGCAGTCCGGTGATCATGTCGCACAAGGGCGCCCATGCCTCCAAGGCAAGGAGCAGGTCTTTCGTTCGGAGCTCGGCCGGTGCGATGCCCAGCAGGTCACAAAGCCGTTCACGCATCACTGCAAGGGCCTTGCGACGGCTCATGCCGGTGCGTGAGGCCAAGTGGTGATGCGCACGGCGCAGCAGCGCGCCGGTGTCGATCGTTGGGACCGTGTCGTCGACGAGACGAAGAACAAGGCCATCGGCGACGAGTTCCTTCGATGTCGCGAGCGGCACCGTCTTGCCCGCACGGACGCGCTCGAACTCACGAGCGGCGATGCGTGCGAGCCGATCGTTCCAAGGCCTGAATCCTAGACGGTAATAGAACCAGTAGGCCCCGCTGCGCAGGCCATCGGCGTTGCCGTGGCCCAATTGGTAATTCTCAGCCTCGAAAACCGCGACCCCGAAGCGCTGGTGATAGAGCCGCAGCAGCTGCGCGAAGAACCATGCGCTCTCGCCGCCGCGCAGGGCAGGGAACACGTTGATGCCCACTTTGCTGCGGCCGGGGAAGACCCATGCGCCGCCATACGCGAGGGGCACGCCGTTCTTGAAGGCCATGAAGCCCACATAGCTCTCCAGTGCGAGCCGGTGCTCCGCATCCGGCTGGTACAGGGCGATCGCGAGGCCGCGGCCCATGTCGAAGGCCTCGGCGTGTCCAGCGTAGGTGATCGGGTCCGTCTCGCGCTGCATGAGCGCCAATACCATGCGCGCCTTGCGGATGAGCTGGCGCTCCTCGGCCGCGGTCAGTGAGAGCGATTCGCCCACAGGCTCCGAGATGGCGCGCGCCGTATCCGCGGATCGCTCAAGAGCTTGCTCATGGATGAACGGCTCGACGAGCTGAACCCTCAACGAGGTGAGCGACGGCGATCGCTCCTCGGCGATGATGTTCAGGTAGGGTTGCAGCGAGGAGAAGACGGCTTCGCGAAGGCCATCGTCCATGGGATGCTCCGTGATCGTTCGGATCAGGCCCATGAGGCGAGCGCTCGCATCGTCGCCGAAGGCCGAACGGAGCAGTCCGTCGGTATCCGTACCCAACTGCTCCACCACTTCCCGCTCTGCCGCGGCGAGCAGCGGGAGAAGGCTCGTAAGGGCCGCATCGTGCGGCGCATCCGCGCTGTGCAGCTCCAGCCTTCCTGGCCAATGGCGCTGCAGCCATCGCGCCAGCGCGAAGGAGTAGATTCCCACCATGTCGCAGCCGTGCAGGCCCGTGTCCCGGAGTTGCTCGCGCAAGCGGTCATCCTTCTGCAATCGCGCACCGAGCGCCTCGCGCAGCGTGCGCAGGCCTTTCACGGCGAGCCGATGCTGCGCGGCGCTCTGCGGATAAGCCTCTACGAACAGAAGCAGGTCGTGCCACTCCTTGATCGCGGAAGCTCCGCCAAGCGGCCTTCGCAGAGCATCGGCCAGGCGCGCGTCGGCATCGGCCGCGCGCGCCGCCACGCTCCGCCGCAGTTGCAGCACGGCTTCGCGGCTCAGCGGCTTCGCGGTGTTCATCGCGGTTCGTGCCCTTCGAGGGCGCAGGGCTTCAGCAGCGCCCATCCGCAGGCGGCGATCAGCAGCGCTTCGGCCAGCAGGACGTTCACCGGCAGGATGCTCCACGCACCCATCATGAGCGCTGCCGCGAGCAGGAAGAGCGCACCGATTACAAGCGGGGGTTCCTTCATGCTGAGCAGCACGAAGAGCCCCGGCGCGATCCAATGAACCAATTGGTAATCGAAGCGTGGAGTAGGGAGCAGCACCATCAGGATGGTCCACGCAAGGAAGCCCAGGAGCAGAAGGTGCGTGCGAGGCAATCGGAGCAGGCCGCCCTTGAGCGCGAATGCGGAAGCGGCGAGCGCAAGGGCGTACGCGGCCCATGGCGCCCAGGTTGGCAACGCCACACCGCGCACGGCCAGAAGCACCGCGGCGATGGACCCGTTCTCGAACTCCATCTTGTGGTGCTCGCGCAGGTTGCCCAGTCCTTCAATGGTGCCCGGGTACTCGAACGCGTTCGGATGGACGCTCGGTGGGGCGCCCAGGCCGGGCATGGCGCTCCATGCGCGCATGGCGTCCAAGTACTCGCCCCACGAAGCAATGCCGTTGGGGATCAAGGCGAAGACCGCCGCCGCGATCGCCATAAGGCCCGCGCCACCCGCGAGCATGCGCCCGTTCACCCGGATCGCGATTGGTAACAGCAGGAAGGCATAGGTGGGCTTGAAGAGCACGAGCGCCGCAGCAAGCGCGCCGGTCAGGATGTGCCGCTCCTTCTTCAAGCTCCAGAACAGGGCGGCCAGCAGCGCGCCGAAGAGGATGTACACCTGCCCACGCTCCACATGCAGGCGCCACGAGGTGGAGGCGAGCAGGGTCACGAGCGCCGCCAAAAGCATCCTTCGGCTTCGGTCATCGTCGTTGGCGAAGGCGCGATGCACCAGCAGGAATGCCACGAGGAGCACCGCGTACTGCGCCAGCAGCCACGGAAGCCGGAGCGACCCGAAGGAGAGCATGCCCAGTGGCGCCAGCACGAGCGACTGGAACGGCGTGCCGGTGTAGCGTGTCATCTCGGCGCCAGCCGGCACCATGGGATCGGCGAAGCGCTCCGGCTCTCCCGGCCTCCATGGGTGGAAGTACATGGAACGGCCCGCCATCAGGCTGCGTGCGCCCACGACTTTATCGCGCAGGTCCACCCCGCCGTACTTGCGCGTGAGGGAGTAGTCAATCGCGAAGCTCGATAAGAGCGCCATGGCGGCAAGGAATGCGAGCAATCGGCGCTGCTTCATCGGGGTCCGCCAAAGATGCACGGGTTGACCGAACGCGTATTTCGGGATGAAAGGTTAGCTTCACCACGCAAAACCAAGCACCATGAAAACAACCCTACCCTTTGTCGCTTCCCTTTTGTTCAGCGTTTCGGCCACCGGCCAGCAAGTGCTGATCTCCCAGGACTTCGAGGCGTTCGATCCCGGCGACCTGCTCGCGCAGACCGCCGGCTTGCCATGGACCACATGGTCGAACGCTCCCGGAGGAACTGAGGATACCCCGCTCTCCAACGCGCTAGCCTATGGTGGCGTGATGAGCGCGTCTTTCATCTCTACGGCAGCGAATGGCGGCCCCACGGATGTGATCCTTCAGCTGGGCGACCGCACCACGGGCAGTTATCTGTTGGGCTGGTGGATGCGCATCCCCGCTGGGAAAGGCGGCTACTTCAACCTCCAGAAGAGCATCACCCCAGGGCAGAGCTGGGCGCTGGACGTCACCTTCAGAGCCAGCGGCGCCATCGAGCTCTCCACCAACGCGCAGGCCGGCACCACCACCACCTACCCTTCCGACGAGTGGTTCCTGCTGGGCATGGCCATCGACCTGAACAGCACCACCGGCGTGCTCACGCTCAACGGAAACGTGGTGGCCACCTGGGTCACCACGACCGCGAGTGGATCAGGCGGCGCAGGCCTCAACCAGATCGGCGCGGTGAACTTCTTCAGCTACTCCGGAGGGGACCAGACCGAGTTCTACATCGACGATGTGAGCTTCGTGGACGTCTCTGGCGTGGGTGTGCCCGAAGTGGGCGAGATCGAGGTCACGGCCTTCCCGAATCCCACGGCGGGCGCTTTCGTGGTTGATGCGGCGGGGCTATCCCCGGCAGCTATGGTGAGTGTTTCCGACCTCACCGGCCGCTTGGTGGCCGCACCGCACGCCCTTCTGCGCCGCGGTTCCATTTCACGTGCCGAGGTGGACCTCGGTAGCCATCCGCACGGCGTGTACTTCGTGCGCATACAGGATGGCGCGCGTGAGCTGGTGCGGCGCGTCACGAAGCATTGAGTGAGACAGATCACAGGAAGCCCGGCGCTCACCAGCGCCGGGCTTCTTCATTCATGCGCGCGGTGCATCAAGCGAATGGCTATTGCAGGTTGATGCCTTTAGTGGTTCATGGGATGGCCCTGTTTGGCTTGGGCCGGGCGTGCGGCGTGTCGCGCTTGTCCCCGGTCGGAACCGGTCTTGAAGGCCCTGAACGAAATCGGCCCGATTCAACAGGCTGAAGAAGTAGCTTGGGCGGCGCAAGAGGAACACCTCACATGAGCAAGAAGAGCATCAAAGGGAAATCGGCGAAGCAGCCAGCGAATCGCGTCGCCAACAAGAAGCCGGTATCACGCAAGAAGGCAAGGAGCAAGGCATCGACGTCGAAGAAGAACGCGGCCAAGCCGTCGGATCCCGTTAAAGCGAAGAAGCGCCTTGTGAAGAAGAAGCCCGCCAACCTGCTCAAGGGCATCAGCGACATCCGCCGCTTCTTCCACCGCAACGAGGTGCCGCTCTATTTCATCAGCGCCACCAACTTCAACCTGCTCGGCGCCGACGAGTGGATCAAGGGCTTCAAGTTCATCACCTACATCGACTGCTTCGATGGGCTGCACCCCAACCTGATGAGCCCGCGCACCGAGGAGCCTCATGAGGAGTTCCAGAGCATCGAGGACATCAACAACTACCTGCTCACCCACAGCGAGGTGCGCGACTACATCGAGAGCAGGCGGATGAGCAGCAAGAGCGCGGGCAAGGCGCTCTTCCTCATGTTCGATGAGAAGACGGAAGCGCTGGCGAAGAAGGCCGGACTCGAGGTGATCTTCCCTCCCGCCAAGCTGCGCAGCTGGCTGGACAACAAGGTGAACACCAACCGCGTGGCCGAGAAGGCCGGCGTGCCCTGCGTGCCTTACGTGCTCAGTCCGGTGAAGCACTATGAGCACCTGCTGGCGGTAGCGCGGAAAGGCAAGCTCGGCATCGACCTCGTCGTGCAAACGCCTTACGGCGACAGCGGCCACACCACCTTTTTCATCAAGACCCAGGCGGACTACGATAAGTACGCGAAGGAGATCGAAGCGGAGAAGGAGTGCAAGATCATGAAGCGCATCAACTGTCGCGGCGCGGCCATGGAAGCATGCGTCACGCGTCACGGCACCATCGTGGCGCCGCTGATGACGGAGCTCGTGGGCTTCAAGGAGCTCACGCCCTACAAAGGCGGCTGGTGCGGCAACGAGATCTACGCGGACACCTTCACACCGCAGATCCGTGCGAAGGCCCGTCGCTATGCGCGCAAATTCGGCGACCAGTTGTTGAAGGAAGGCTACAAGGGCTACTTCGAACTCGACTTCCTCATCGATCAGGACAACGGCGAGATCTATCTCGGTGAATTGAACCCGCGCGTCACCGGTGCGAGCTCCATCACCAACCATGCGGTCTTCGCGCTGAGTGATGCGCCGCTGCATCTCTTCCACACGCTGGAATGGATGGACGTGCCCTACGAGCTGAACGTGAACACGCTGAACCGCCGCTGGGCCAAGCCGGAGAACATCGACACCTGGGGCCAGATGGTGATCAAGTACACCACCGACGATGTGCAGCGCGTGACCGAAGCGCCCCGCAGCGGCATCTGGCGCATGCGCGACGATGGCAGCATCTACTTCTGGCGCATGGACACGCACCGCCGTTACGTGGAGAAGGACAACGAGGCCTTCTTCCTGCGCATCACGCGTCCCGGCGATTGGTTCTACGAAGGCGCCGACATGGGCATCCTCGTTATGCGCGGCCGCATGATGACCGACGAATTCCAGCTCACTGAGCGCTCGAAGAAGTGGCTCGCGGCGATCCGCACACAGTTCAAGAGCGTGGCGCCGGGCGCACATGGCAGCAATGGACACGAGCACATGCTGGAGATCGGGGGGTTCAAAATGATGTGAGGCGAAGGGAGCATGTACGTGCATCTGAAACTGGTGAAAGAACCCTGGCCCAGCGAGCGCTGGCAGACTTTCTTTGACCATGCCTGGCCGCTGTTCAAGATCTGGTACGAGAGCGAAGGCCTGGAGAAGCGCGCCGATCTGGTGATTTGCCGCAGCATGCTGGAGCTCCACATGCCGGAGCTGATCCCGGTCTATAACAGCCTGTGCCGTCTCTCGAACAACGACGATGTCGCGTGCCGCTTCCTGAGCATGTGGTGCCCGCCGCCGTACATGGCAGGGTGCTCGCAAGTGGCTTGGACCAAGGGTGCGCCTACGCTCATCCGCAACTACGATTTCGACCCGCGGTACTTCGACGGCCGCATGCGTTACACGCAATACGTGAAGCCCGTGATCGGCATACAGGACAGTGGCTGGGGCCTGCTAGATGGCATGAACTCCGATGGGCTTGGCGTCGCTCTGGCGTTCGGCGGAAGAAAAGTGAGCGGCACCGGTTTCGGCATTCCACTGCTGATCCGCTACGTGCTGGAGACCTGCAGCACCACCGATGAAGCCTGCGAGACACTATCGCGCGTGCCCGTGCACATGGGCTACAATGTCACGGTGGTGGACAAGACCGGCAAGTACGCCACGGTTTACCTCAACCCGGACCGTCCGCCTCAAGTGATCTACCAGGCTGTGGCCTGCAACCACCAGCACCAAGTGGAGTGGGATGAGTACGCGGCCTTCACGCACACCATCGAGCGCAAGCACTTCCTGGAGCACAGCATCGCGCAGCCGAAGCTCACGCGCGCGACATTGTTGAAACAGTTCCTTAAGCCACCTCTGTACAGCCAGCAATACCTGCGCGGATTCGGCACGCTGTACACCGCAGCCTACGACGTGGCCAAGGGGCGCGTGCAGATCATCTGGCCGGACAAGCAGGTGGAGGCGAGCTTCTCCCGCTTCGAGGAACAGGAGGTGCAGGTGGTGCTGCTCAGGCCGGTGGGGCGGTATTTGGCGAAGTAGCTCATTCACCGCAGAGGCACAGAGCGCACGGAGAAATGCCGTGTGAGAACTCCCTCCGTGTTCTCCGTGCCTCTGTGGTGAAGCATCCATGAACACCTTTGCGCCATGCCCACAACCCTTTCCTCCGCGCTCTTCACCCCCGCCAACCTCATCAACGGCTCCTGGTCCTTCGAGGGGGATGGCAGCTTCAATGCCGTGGTGGACAAGTACCACGGCTTCGAACTGGCGAAGCTGCCCAATGCCACCGAGGCGCAAATGGAAGAAGCGATCGCCGCTGCGTACGCGAGCCGTGACGCGCTGAAGAAGATGAGCGCCGGTGAGCGCAGCGCGAAGCTCGAAGCGCTCGCAGCATTGATTGCGAAGCATGAGGAAGAGATTGCGCAGTTGATGGTGAAAGAAGCCGGCAAGCCCATCGGTGCGGCTCGAATCGAGGTAGCGCGCAGTATCACCACGGTGCGCACAGCCGCTGCGGAGGCGCTGCGCTTCGGCGGCGAGGTCACGCCCATGGATTTCGGTGCAGGCACGGGCAAGACGGCCTTCACCAAGCGCTTCCCGATCGGTGTCATCGCCGCGATCACGCCTTTCAACTTCCCGCTGAACCTGGTGCTGCACAAGGTGGCGCCAGCCATGGCCGTGGGCTGCCCGGTGGTGCTCAAGCCTTCGCCTCAAGCTCCTCTGTGCTCGCTCATTCTAGGCAAGTTCATGGAAGAGATCAGCTGGCCGATGGACGCCTTCCATGTCATGATGTGCGGCGTGCCCGTTGCCGAGAAGCTCGTGAAGGATGAACGCGTGGCCATGCTCAGCTTCACCGGCAGCGACAAGGTGGGCTGGCACCTGAAGAACATCTGCGGCAAGAAGAAGCTCGCGCTGGAACTCGGCGGCAACGCAGCGGTGATCATCGACGATGGCGTTGACCTCGCCGCCGCCGCGAAGACCGTGGCCATCGGCGCGAACGTGTACGCCGGGCAGACCTGCATCAGCACGCAGCGCATCTACGCCGTGAAGAGCGTGTTCGCGAAATTCCGCGACCTGCTCGTGAAGGAGTACGCCGCATTGAAAGCCGGTGATCCCAGCGACGCCAGCGTGACCGTCGGCCCCATCATCGACAAGGGGCATTTCGAGCGGATCGGCAGCTGGGTGGATGAAGCGGTGAAGAGCGGCGCGCACTTGCTCGCGGGCGGCAAGGCCGTGGATGCTTCCCGCAACGTGTACGCCCCGACCCTGCTCACCGGCACCCAAGACAGCATGAAGGTGAACTGCGCGGAAGTATTCGGTCCTGTTGCTGTGCTGGAAGAAGTCGCCGACTTCGACGCTGCCATCGCGCAGGTGAACAAAAGCACCTACGGCTTGCAAGCCGGCCTCTTCACCGATTCAGTGGTGCACATGAAGCAGGCGCATGACGCGCTGGAGGTGGGCGGCATCATCATCGGCAACGTGCCCGGCTTCCGCATTGACAGCATGCCTTACGGGGGCATCAAGGACAGCGGCCTTGGGCGCGAAGGCGTGAAGTACGCGATGGAGGAGATGAGCGAGCCGCGATTGCTGGTGTTCTGAGCCTGCAAGGCACCCCATCCGGGCGGTTTGCGGCGTACAGCCGGGTGTACTAGCTTGGCCGTCCTTGAAACCATGGGTGCCATCGGCGGCGCCCTGAAAACCACCTCGCCATGCGTTTCTTCTCCGCCAACCGGAAGTCGATCCTCGCACTCGTCAGTCTCGGGTTGATCGCCGGGCTCTCCGCATTCGAGCATGGGCCGGAGGATGATGGCACACCCAAGGCGATCGGCAACGGCGTTCCGGTGAACAGCTTCACCAATTTCGAGTCGGCGCACGTGAGCCCGATCGCCATGACGCCCGATGGCACCAAACTGCTCGCGGTGAACACGGCGAACAACAGTTTGGAGGTCTTCACACTGAGCGCGACGGGCCTGATGCATTTCGCTAGCATCCCCGTTGGCCTCGATCCAGTGACCGTGCGAGCCCGCACCAATAATGAAGCCTGGGTGGTCTGTCAGGTCAGTGACGAGATCAGCATCGTGGACCTCACGTTGAAGGCCACCATACGCAGCGTGGCGACGGAGAATGAGCCTGCCGACCTTGTGTTCGCAGGCACCCCGCAGAAGGCGTACGTGAGCTGTGCCGAGCGGGAGAGCATCCAGGTGTTCGACCCGGCCAACCTCGCCACTGCCCCGGTCGAGATCCTGCTGAAAGGGGAGCAGCCGCGCGCGCTGGCCGTCAGCGCCGATGGGAACACGGTCTATTGCGCATTCTTCGAGAGCGGCAACCGCACCACGGCCATCAGTGGCAATAACTTCTTCTCCACGGAGCACGTGCCGGGTAAGATCGGCATCTGCTCCACGCAGGGCGGATGCACCTTGATCCCCAACGATGTGACACGACCCACGGGACCTTACGGAGGCGTGGTACCTGTTCCCAATGCCGGCACGGGTTTCAACCCGCCGCTGAACCTCAGCAATCCGCCTTCCACGGAGACCAACACGATGATCGTCAGGAAGAACGCGGCCGGTGTATGGATGGACGACAACAATCATGACTGGACGAACATCGTGTCCGGCGGGGCGGGCGTGCGCCAAGCGGGCTGGGACATGCCGGACCGTGATGTGGCCATGATCGCCACCAGCACCAATGCGGTCACCTACAAGAGCACACTTGGCAACATCCTGATGGCCATGAGCGTGCGGCCTGGCACCGGCGAAGTGTTCGTGGTGGGCACCGATGCCACCAATGAGATCCGTTTCGAACCGAACCTGAATGGGAAATTCCTTCGGGTGAACGTATCGCGCTTCGCGCCGCCCTCGGGCACCGTGACCATCACGGACATGAATCCGCAGATCAATTACAGCACGCACACCTCTCCCCCAGCGGTGCGCAAGCAGGCGCTTGGCGATCCACGCGGCATCGCCTGGCGCACGGATGGGACCAAGGCCTACGTCACCGGGATGGGCTCCAACAACGTGATCACGATCAATGCCACGGGTGGGCGCACGGTTCCTGACCCCATCACCGTGGGCGAGGGCCCAACGGGCATCGTGATCGATGAGGCGCGCCAACGCGCGTACGTCATCAACAAGTTCGGCGGAAGCATCTCCACGATCGACCTCTCCACCGACAAGGAAGTGAGCCGCACGGCCTTCTTCGACCCCACGCCACTTGTGATCAAGACCGGGCGTAAGCATCTGTACAACACGCACACCGGCAGCGGGCATGGTCACATCAGCTGCGGCAGCTGCCATGTGGATGCGCGTTGGGACCGGTTGGGCTGGAACCTCGGCGACCCATCAGGCGACATGGCGCTCGTGGATGGCAAGAGCTTCCATCCGTTGAAGGGCGTGAAG
>CAZFBP010000028.1:0-1002 GCA_964517255.1 uncultured Chryseobacterium sp. | reverse complement strand
GGCGTGAAGACCACGCAATTCCTCATCGACATCATCGGCCGTGGGCGTGGCAACCTGCACTGGCGCGGCGACAAGGATGGCTTCGCGGATTTCGCCGGAGCCTTCCAGAACCTGCAAGGGGGCGACGCGCCACTTGATGTTGTGGGCATGCAGGAATTCAGCGATTTCCTCGCGGCATGCTGGTACGTGCCGAATCCGTACCGGACGTACAAACCCGAAAGCAGCGTTGCTGCGTCAATAGAGAGAATGGCATCTGGACGGATACGCGGCACTGGAAATACTTTCCAGACCATACCGAGTGCCGGTGTCAAGATTTTCGTTGCGATTAGCGTGAATTGTGTGCCTTGTCATAATGCTCAGACCGGTCGCGGTGAATTAGCGGGCAACGGCAACGTGGCAGGTAATGCAGCGGGCGGAACGGTGGCGAATACCCAAGGCTTCATCATGAATAGGAACATGGCGGGCGACCTGCGCAGCGCGTACCGCAAGACCGGCTTTTTTTACAACACCACGGAATGCACCAGCGGCTTCGGCCTGTTATCTGAGGGTGTCATGGAGACCTGGTATAATGCGGCGGGTACGGCGAACTACATGGGCGACTATGAACCGGAGATCCTAAGTTGGTCTGGCGGGATCACGAACGCGAACTGCGCTGAGTGCTTCAACACCACCAATTTCCCCTTCTCCACATCCACGGTGAACGATGTGCTCCCGGCCGTGGGCATGCGCCACACCATCAACGGCGCCATCGGCAGTACCACGCAGATCGACTTCCTCAAAGCCCTTGCGAACGACCGCCCGACGGAGTACGCCATGGTGGTGAAGGGCATTTACGGCGGCGTGCAGCGTGGATTCTACTACTTGGGCGGGCAGCCCGGCACCTACCAGCCCGATGAGAATGCCGCAGCGCCGGTGACACATGCCGCATTGATCGCCTCGGCGCAAGCCGGGGGAGCGCCGCTCACATGGACGCTGGTTCACCCCACAACCAAGATCCGCCAC
>CAZFBP010000027.1:0-19279 GCA_964517255.1 uncultured Chryseobacterium sp. | reverse complement strand
ATAGGCGCTGCTCGGCACGCTGCCGCTCTTTCTCCGTGATGGCCACACCCTTGTACGACATGAAGAGATTGGCCCAGATGGTCTTGGAGATCGCGTACATCCATGGCGCGAGCCCGATGATCCCGACGCAGACCAGTCCAGCCTTCGCCGCAACGGGCGCCGATGGCCAGAGCACGATGGTGGACACGAAGATGCTCGTGCCCAACGCCACAGTGAGCGCGTAGGCCACGTACATGCCGCCATAATAGAAACCCGGTTCAGGCGTGTACTTGCGCGCGCACACCGGGCAGGCCTCGAGCAGGTCGCCCGCAGTGCTCAAATGGTACGGGTTGCGGTCCACGAAGAACTCGCCCTCGTGGCAATGCGGGCATCTGTACTTGAAGATGCTGTACGCCTTGCTGCCTTTGATCATGGGATCGCGCAGCGCGAAGATGGTCGCGCTCCCCGGCATCATTCCGTGATGATCCTCACTTCTTCTCCTTCAGCTTGTCCACGAAAACCTTTCGGAACTTCTCCAGCTTGGGCCTGATCACCATCTGGCAATAGCCTTGCGAGCCATTGAGGGCAAAGTAGTCCTGGTGGTAGTCCTCGGCCTTGTAGAACACGCTGGCCCGCGTGATCTCCGTGACCAAGGGCGCCGCGTAGGCCCCGCTGGCATCGAGCCGCTTCTTCAGGTCCTCGGCCACCGCGCGCTGCGCCTCGGAATGCCAGAAGATCGCCGATCGGTACTGCGTGCCCACATCCGCGCCCTGGCGGTTCAAGGTGGTGGGGTCGTGCGTCTGCCAGAATACCTCGAGGATCTCCGCCACGCTCACCTGCGCCGGATCGAAGACCAGCTGTGCCACTTCGGCGTGGCCGGTGGTGCCGTTGCAGACCTCTTTGTAACTCGGGTTCTTCACATGCCCGCCCATGTATCCGCTGCTCACGGAGAGCACGCCCTTCAATTCGCTGAAGACGGCCTCCACGCACCAGAAACAGCCGGCGCCAAGGGTAAGGGTGTCCGTGACGGTGCCTGCTACGGGCTGCATATCGGGCGGGGTTGAAGGTTGATCGGCGCTGCGCGCGCAAGCCAAGTGCATGGGCGAGGCGATGAGCAGCGGAAGAGTGCGGGTGAAGAGTGTCAGGCGCATGATGATGATCGGCAGGAAGTCGCAACCGCATGGATCTCCTGACGGATCGGGAAGCGGGGCGTCACATCCATCGTTCCGAATCGACAAGGCCCCGCGCGCGAACGAGGGGCCTTGAGCGGGAAACGGGATTCGAACCCGCGACCCTCAGCTTGGGAAGCTGATGCTCTACCAACTGAGCTACTCCCGCCTGCGGCCTTGCCTTAGAAAGGCCGGGGCGAATGTAGGATGGCCTATCGCGCCCTTGCCGCGAATCGAGATGCCCGGAACGCGGGAGCGGGAACCTCTCGGCCCCCGCTCCCTGGACGAACCGGTCCAAAACCACTTACACCGGATGCGAACAAGACACGCGCGAGGATCAACCGCGTTGCCTGAGCGTACGCAACCGGCGCGTTGAAACATCTCGAAGCCTCGCCCAGCGCGGGCCTGCGCACTTGTCAAAAGTTCTCCACACGGCAGACCGCGCTTGGGTCCCCGGCTACTTTTGGCCAGCCTTCCCCGATGCTCTCAATGCCCACCACGACCGCGTCCGCAGCAGACACGATCACCACCCTTCAGCGCATCGCCAGCCAGGTCAGGCGTGACATCGTGCGCCAGGTGCACGCCGCGCAGAGCGGTCACCCCGGCGGGTCGTTGGGCTGCGCCGACTTCTTCACCGCGCTCTACTTCAGCATCCTTCGCCACGATCCGGCAGCTTGGAACATGGACGGCCACAGGGAGGACCTCTTCTTCCTCAGCAATGGCCATGTCAGCCCGGTGTGGTACAGCGTGCTGGCTCGCAGCGGCTACTTCCCGGTGAGCGAGCTGGCCACCTTCCGCAGGATCAACGGCCGCTTGCAGGGCCACCCCACCACGCATGAGGGACTACCGGGCGTGCGCATGGCCAGCGGATCGCTCGGCCAGGGCCTCAGCGTGGGCATCGGAGCCGCCTTGGCGAAGAAGCTCAACGGCGACGACCGCCTGGTGTACACGCTGCACGGCGATGGCGAATTGCAGGAAGGACAGATCTGGGAGGCCGCCATGTTCGCCGCCGCGAAGAAGCTGGACAACCTGATCAGCACCGTGGATCGGAACGGCCGCCAGATCGATGGCGACGTGGACGATGTGCTGCCCTTGGGCGACCTGCGCGCCAAATGGCTGGCCTTCGGCTGGGACGTGCTGGAGGCCGAAGGCAACGACATGGCCGCGCTCCTCGACACCATGAAGGAAGCGAAGTCGCGCACCGGCCGAGGCCGGCCCGTGATGGTGCTGATGCGCACCGAGATGGGGCAGGGCGTGGATTTCATGATGCACAGCCACGCCTGGCACGGCATCGCGCCGAACGATGCGCAACTGGCCAGCGCACTAGCGCAGCTCCCGGAGACGTTGGGCGATTACTGAATCATGCCCCGAACCAAGGGACCTAATCAAGCACCCTTCACGCGCAGCGATGGCATGGGCTTGGCGAGCACGCCGCGCATGCGCCCTACCAATTCACGCACCGGACTCTTCGCCTTTTTCGCGTTCGCCATGCTGGGCCTTCTGCTCGTGAGGCCCGCCCGGTCGATCGCGCAGGACGCCGCGCCCAAGCCACCGCTCACGCGCATGCTCTTCGTGATGGACGCCAGCAACAGCATGAATGCGTTCTGGGGCAACCAGCCCAAGATCAACACCGCGCGCGAACTGCTGCTGAAATCGCTGAAGGAGCTCGAAGGACAGCCCGACGTGGAACTCGCGCTCCGCCTCTACGGCCACCAGACGCCCATCCAGCCAGGCAAGCAGGATTGCGACGACACACGGCTGGAGGTGCCCTTCAGCGGCAACAGCATCCCAGACATGCGGAAGACCTTGCAGGCCACGCGATGCCTGGGCACCACGCCCATCGCGCGATCACTGGAAAAAGCCGCGAAGGATTTCCCGGAGACCGACCGCAGCAAGGGCGCGCGTGCGGTGCGCAACGTCATCATCCTCATCACCGATGGCATCGAGGCCTGCGACGAGGATCCCTGCGCCGTGAGCCGCGCCCTTCAGGCCAGGGGCATCACCCTGAAGCCCTTCGTGATCGGGGTGGGACTCACGGAGAACGACAAGTACGCGCTGCAATGCGTGGGCAATTACTTCGATGCCAGCACGCCGGAATTATTCGAGCACGTGATGCAAGTGGTGGTGACCCAAGCGCTCAACAGCACCACTGCGCAGATCAGCCTCATGACCGCCGATGGCAAGCCCACCGAGACCGATTGCGCCGTGACGCTCTACGACCAGAAGACCGGGCAGGTGCGTTACCACATCGAGCACACGCTCACCGAGCGCGGCCTGCCGGACACGCTGAGCATCGACCCCATCTTCACCTATCGCCTCGTCGCGCACACCGTTCCTCCATCAATGCGTGAAGGCGTCACGGTGAAGCCCGGCATGCACAACGTGATCGCCGTGGACGCCGGCACGGGCATGCTGCGCCTGAAGCTCGGCAGCGGTCCCGGCGATGCGAGCATGGTGAGCTGCATCGTGCGCCGCAAAGGCGAATCGGCCACCTTGCATGCGCAGCACATGGGCAGCACCCAGCGCTACCGCGTTGGCGCTTACGATCTGGAAGCGCTCACCTTGCCGCGCACGCACATCACGGACGTGCGCGTCGAGCAAGGCCTCACCACCGACATCGTGGTGGCCAAACCGGGCGTGCTCAACATCCAATGCCAGGCCGCAGGTCCGGGCAGCATTCTCAACAAGGTGGGCGATGAACTGGTGTGGGTGGCCGACCTCGACCCCATGGCCTCCACGCATCAGCTGCGCCTGCAGCCCGGAACCTACCAAGTGACCTACCGCAGCCAATTCGCGCGCCGCACCGAGCTCACAATCAACAAGGACGTCGTGATCGAGAGCGGCCGCAGCAACACCATCACCTTCTAGACATCCCCTTCGCCGAGGCGTCGGCAACCCACCATGAGCTACCCCTTGCTCGACCAGAAGGACACCCGCAGCGGCTTCGGCGCCGGCCTGTTGGAACTCGGCGACTCCAACCCGGACGTGGTGGCGCTCTGCGCCGACCTCACTGGATCGCTGAAGATGGACGCCTTCCAGAAGAAGCACCCGGAGCGGTTCTTCCAAGTGGGAATCGCCGAGGCCAACATGATGGGCGTGGCCGCGGGCCTCACCATCGGCGGCAAGATCCCCTTCACGGGCACCTTCGCCAACTTCAGCACCGGCCGCGTGTACGACCAGGTGCGCCAGAGCATCGCGTACGCGGGCAAGAACGTGAAGATCTGCGCCAGCCATGCCGGCCTCACCCTCGGCGAGGACGGCGCCACGCACCAGATCCTCGAGGACATCGGCCTGATGCGCATGCTGCCAGGCATGACGGTGATCGTGCCCTGCGATTACAACCAGACCAGGCAGGCCACCATCGCCATCGCCGCGCGCGAGGGCCCGTGCTACCTGCGCTTCGGCCGCCCCAAATGGCCAGTTTTCATTCCTGCCGACATGCCCTTCGAGATTGGCAAGGCGCAAGTGCTGGCGAGCGGGAAGGATGTGACGCTGATCGCCTGCGGGCACCTGGTGTGGCAAGCGCTGAAGGCGGCGGAGGAACTGGCCGCATCGGGCATCGAGGCGGAGGTGATCAACATGCACACCATCAAGCCGCTCGATGCCGAGGCCGTGATCGCCTCGGCGAACAAGACCGGCTGTGTGGTGACCTGCGAGGAGCACAATCGCCATGGCGGGCTGGGCGATGCGGTGGCCCAAGTGCTCACCACGCGCCGACCGACGCCGCAGGAATTCGTGGCCGTGAACGATTCCTTCGGTGAGAGCGGGACACCGGAGGAGCTGCTGCGCAAGTATGGCCTCTCCCCCAGCGATGTGGTCGCGGCGGCGCGCCGGGCCATTTCGCGCAAGTGATCGAACCTCGGGCGCTGCCGGGCGTCAGACCGCAGGCCACGCATGACCGAACTGAGCGACGCCGAGCTGCTCGACCTGTTCCGCAAGGAGGAGTCGCGGCACTACGCCTTCAACCTGCTCGTCCGAAAACATCAGCGCAGGCTCTACGGCTTCATACGCCGCATGGTCACCGATCACGACGCCGCGCAGGACGTCCTGCAGGACAGCTTCGTGAAGGCCTGGCACGGGCTCGACGCCTTTCGTGGCGAATCGCAGTTGTACAGCTGGCTCTACCGCATTGCCCACAACGAATGCCTCAATCACCTGCGCAAGGCCAAGCGGCGCATCTTCGTGAGCAACGATCAGGTGGTCGAGCGCCTCTCCACCACCCTCGACAGCAGCGAGCACTTCAGCGGCGACGCGATCCAGCAGAAGCTGCAGCGCGCCGTGATGCGCCTGCCCGACAAGCAGCGCGCGGTATTCACCATGAAGTACTTCGAGGCCATGAAGTACGAGGACATGAGCCGCGCCACCGGCACCAGCGTGGGCGCCCTGAAGAGCAGCTTCCACATCGCCGTGAAGAAGATCGAGGCCTTCCTCACCAGCGATCAAACCAAGAGCCCGATCAGCACGTCGAAGAACCCGAAGCACAATGGAGCATAGCACTGAACACGACCCGCTGAGCGAAGCCCCCTTGCTGCGATCCATCCCCAAGGCGGACCCCTTCGTTGTGCCCGATGGCTTCTTCGACCATTTCCCGCATCAGGTGCAAGCGGCGGTAGCGAAGAGCAATGCCGGATATCGGTCCTGGTTCCCGTGGCCGAGCCCCGCCCCCTGGCCCGCACGGTTGGCCGGGGTGCTTGGAAGCGCTGCGCTTGCACTCACGATCGCCGGGCTCTGGTACTTCAGCTCGAGCCCGCCCAGCCCGGAAGCCGTGGCCACGTACGATCTCCAGCTTGAACAGAACGGCCTCGACGAGATCGACTGGGATGATGAGAGTATCCTTGCGCTGATCGAATCGGAACCATCCGCGTTGCCTGCTGCCGGCCATGGATTCACCGACGACGAACTGGAAGCCTTCCTCCTGAACACCGAGCTGCCGCTCGACCAATTGACCGCAGAACTGTGAGAACCTGCAAGCACATCGCCACCCTGCTCGCGAGCTTGTTCATCGCCTTCGCCTCCGTGGCGCAAGACGAAGATCAACCGGCCCTGAATCCCGAGCGGATGAAGGAGCTGAAGGCTCAGAAGACCGCCTATCTCACCACCAAGCTCGGCCTCACCACGGAAGAAGCCCAGCGTTTCTGGCCGATCTACAATGCGTTCGATGAGGCCCGCGAAGGCCTGCGCAAGCAGCTGCGCGACATGTACCGTTCCGCACGTGACGGCCAAGGCGCCCTGAGCGAGTCCATGGCCAGGGAACTGCTGTCAAAAAGCCTGGATCTGCGAGAGCGTGAGGTGAAGCTGGAGCGCGATTACAGCGAGCGCTTCGCGCAGGCCATCGGTGCGGTGAAGACCATTGAGCTGCTCAAGGCCGAGCGTGATTTCAACCGGGAGGTGCTGAGGCGCCTGCGGGACCGAATGGAGGAGCGGCGGGATGAGCGCCCGAGGCCGGGTGGACGCATGCGCTAAGCGCGCCTCGCCATCTTCGCGCCGCATGGATGAGTTGCGGGCCGCTTTCCTGGAACATCTGGCGCAGACCGGTCCTGCCCCATTGGCACTGGACATTGTGCGTGCCGAGGGCTGCTGGATCACAGCCCGGGATGGCAAGCGCTACCTGGACCTGGTCGCTGGCCTCGCGGTGTGCAACGTGGGCCACCGGCATCCGCGCGTGGTGCACGCGATCAGCGAGCAAGCGGACCGTTACCTGCACGTGATTCCTTACGGCGAATTCGTGCAGGAGCCGCAGGTGCGCTTCGCCGAGCGGCTCACCGGCCTGTTGCCGCCCGGCCTGGACTGCGCCTATTTCGTGAACAGCGGCACCGAGGCGATCGAGGCCGCATTGAAACTGGCCAAACGAGCCACCGGCCGCACCCGGTTGATCGGGTGCCGCAAGAGCTACCATGGCAGCACCCACGGTTCGTTGAGCCTCACGGACAACGAAGCGAAGAAGTACCGCAACCGCCCCCTGCTTCCGGACACCGACCACATCAGGTTCAATGACATGGCTGAGCTGGCCCGCATCGATGGCCGAGCGGCTGCCGTGGTGGTGGAGCCGATCCAAGGCGACGCCGGCGTGCGCGTGCCCGACCACGCATGGCTCCGGTCGTTGCGGGAACGTTGCTCGGAATCCGGAGCGCTGCTGATCTTCGATGAGGTGCAGACCGGATTCGGACGCACCGGGAAGCGCTTCGCCTTCGAGCATTCCGGCGTCGTGCCGGACATCCTCGTGCTGGGCAAAGCGCTCGGCGGCGGCCTGCCCATGGGCGCCTTCATCAGCTCGCGCGAACGGATGCACCTGCTCACCCACGACCCGGTGCTGGGCCACATCACCACCTTCGGCGGGCACCCGCTGGCCTGCGCGGCCGGCCTGGCTGCCTTGGAAGTGCTGGAGTCGGAAGGCTTGGCCGATCGCGCCCGTGCCCTGGGCGAGCGTTTCCGCAAAGGCCTGACCCATCCGTTGATCCGCGAGGTGCGCGGAATGGGCCTTATGCTGGCGGTTGATCTGGGCGACGCCGATTTGGTGCAGCGCACGGTGCACCGTTGCCTGGAGCACGGGGTCCTGGGCTTCTGGTTCCTGAGTTGTCCGACCGCCTTCCGGATCGCGTCGCCCCTCACGATCAACGAAACGGAGGTGGACCTGGCCTGCGCGCTGATTCGGAATGCCTTGGAGGAAGCCTGGCCCGCGCCAATTCCCTCGCATTCTTAACATCGTCAATCCCTTCGGTTGAGCGCTTGATTCCAGCGGAAAGCGGGACCCATCACGGGAAAAGCTGTTCCATTTGCCCCACCGCCTTGGCCACCGGTGCCATTGGCCTGAGGACCGGCGCGTTGGCGCGTTCAACTGCGCTTCTATCTTGCGAGCGCCTTTTCGCGACAAAGGACAACCAAAGCCCACAATCGAGGACCCATGAAACGTTCCCTACTCAGCCTGCTCACCCTCTGCCTTACCGCCGCCACCATGGCCCAGAGCGCCCATTGGTGCGAGACCGACCGGCGCATCGCCGAGGAGATGGCCAAGGACCCGGCCTTCGCGCAGAAGATGCGCGAGCTGCGCGCGGACATCGGCCAGCTGATGGCCAGCAACGCCAGCGGCCGCGACCGTGATGTGACCTACACCATCCCCGTGGTCTTTCACGTACTTCACCTGAACGGCATGGAGAACATCAGCAACGAGCAGGTGCTGGATGCCATGACCGTGTTGAACCGGGATTGGGCAGGACAGAACGCCGACTCGGCTGATATCCATCCGGCATTCACGGACCTCTTCGCCGATATGGACTTCAACTTCGTGTTGGCCACGAAGGATCCGCAGGGGCATTGCACTAACGGCATCGTGCGGCTCCAGACCACTGAAACGTTGCGTGGGGAGAGCACCAGCAAGTTCCGTCCCTGGCCCCGTGACAAGTACATGAACATTTACGTGGTGAACACCATCCTGAGCGGAGCCGCCGGTTACTTCACCCCTGGTGGATGGAGCGTGCTCGACGGCATCGTGATCAGGCAGGACTATCTCGGTCGGAGCGGTAACGCTGCCGGAATCCCCTTCACTGGGAATGAGAACGTGTCGCGGGCACTTACGCACGAGGTCGGTCACTACTTCGATCTGGCGCACGTGTGGGGCGAGAACAACGGTGTGCCTGGAACGGGAGTGCCACCTGGCTCCATGCAAGCGGTTTGCGGGGACGATGGCGTTGAGGACACGCCCATTACCAAGGGCTGGAGCCTCTGCCCCACCTCTACGAATGCGTCCAAACCTTGGGGCGATTGCGACAAGCAGAGCTTCATGCAGTACCACGGCCGCACCTTCCCGCCCATCCCTGCAGTGCCGGTGCGCTACGGCTTCGACGACGTATCCACGAGCTCCGGCACCACCGATCCCTCTTTCCTGCCCATGGTGGCCGATTCCCTCGACAGCACCTTCGCCCGCGTTCCGCTCACTCCGTTCACGGCTGTGGGCGTCTCGGCCAACAGCACCATGGACGATGTCTTCGCATTCAGCAACTGGGGCCTGGGCGCCAATGACGGCGAGACGGACTACAACAACCTCACCGGCAGCGCGGCTGCAGGCAAGTACTACCAGTTCACGATCAACACGCCCGCACAGCAGCAGATGTACTTCTATGGCTTCACCTTCAAGGCCAGCCGCAATGCCACGGGCGCGCGCACTTTCGTGGTGAAGTCGAGCACAGACAACTACAACGCGAACATCGCCATCTCCGCCACCTCCGGATCGGGGATCTCCACGCAGGGCACCAACGTGGGCTTCTTCGATACCGATGATGTGGCCGACGGGATCCTGGTGAACGTGAACCCCTCGAATTCCGGCTTCGGCTTCCGCGAAGCGCCGCTCACGCTGCGCATCTATGCCTTCAACGCCGAGGATGCCAGCGGTTCGTTCGGTGTTGACAGCCTGGTGGTGCGCGGCAAATCGGCCACCATCGAGAACGTGCAGAACTACATGGAGTACTCGTACTGCTCCATCATGTTCACCAATGGCCAGCGAGATCGCGCGCGCACCGCCGCCCTCTCGCCCATCCTGCAGCGCGACATCCTCTGGAGCGAGCAGAACCTGATCAATACCGGTGTGCTCGACGGCCACCAGCTGGCATGCGCGCCCATCGCCGATTTCTATGCGCAGGTCACTTTCACACCATCGCATTCGCAGAACCCGAGCATCCCATTCCCGCCCACCACGTGCAAGAACGAAGAGGTGCGCTTCATGGACAACAGCTATCGCGCCTTCCCCACCGCATGGAGCTGGACCTTCCAGGATGGCAACCCGGCCACCTCCACCGTGCGCAATCCCGTGGTGGAATTCACCTCACGCGGCTGGAAGACCGTGACGCTGACCGTGTCCAACGACCTTGGATCCGATACCCGCACCAAGGAAGGAGTCGTTTACGTGGGCGATGGCGCCGAGGAGCTCACCGCCTTCAAGGAGGACTTCGAGGGCGGCGAGGGCGAGAACCTCTTCCCTCTGTTCGCGGCCAATTACGAGAACAACATCACCCAGTGGAAGCGCTTCAGCGGCGGCGGATTCTCCGGCACGCACTGCGCTCGCCTGAACAGCGGCGACCGCGACCAGCTTGAGATCATCCGCCCCGACAACATCGGCGACATCGACGACCTGGTATCGCCGCAGATCAACCTCACCAACGCGCCCATCTCGCAGCTGAGCTTCCGGTACGCCTACCGCACCAACACCAACAATGTCCCGGACATCGAAGAAGTGCTCGAGGTACAGGTGAGCACCAACTGCGGCAAGACTTGGAATCCGTTGGGCGCCTCGCAAGGCACCATCAGCGGACTGAACCTGGTGACCAACGGCAACTTCGATGTGATGCCGCCGCAACCGGCCGATTGGCGCCTGAAGACGCTCAACCTGCTCAGCTCGCAGCAGGGCCCCAACACGCGCTTCCGCTTCCGTTACAAGAGCAGCGCCTTCTCCGGCGACCTCTTCATCGACGACATCCAGTTCGGCAGCAGCGCCGTAAGCGTGCAGGAGTGGCTGCACGAGAACTTCATCCTCATCTTCCCCAACCCTGCGAACGACCAGTTCGCGCTGCAGGTGTACGGCATGGAGATCGAGGCCACCGAAGTGACCATCACGGACATGCGCGGTGCCGTGGTCTTCCAGAACAAGTACCAGCCCATGGGCGCGGCCAGCATCGAACTGGGCGGCAGCAGCATCGGCCTCTCCGCCGGCCTGTACATGGTACACGCGCAGAACAGCCACGGCAGCAGCGTGCAGAAGCTGGTGATGAATCGCTGAGGAGCATTGAACGAATCGCGCGAGGCCGTCCTGAACAGGGCGGCCTCGGTGCTTCTACCAGGTCACCGCCTCACGTTCGCTGCGGCGCAGCCGGGTGCTGAAGCAGAGGCCCAACAGGAAGTTCTGCATGGCACGTTGCTCAATGGTCTGGCGCGTGCCAGGGAAGTGCTCCACGCCGAGATCGGAGGCGGAGAAGGTGCGTGCGGCGCGGTCGTAACCGATGGTGAGGCCGAAGGCGAGGTTCTCGGTGGCGTGCACGAAATAGCCAAGCCCAACTGCCCAGTAGAGCACAGGGGGGCGCGCGCCCGCGCAAGTGGCACAATCGAAATCGTACCAGGCCGCTCCTAGCTTCAGGCTGGCTTCATAGAAGGTGACCGGCCCGGTGTAATGCTCGTACTGCGCCTTGCCGAAGCCGATTACGCGGCGCATGTCGCCATTGGGCACGAAGGGTTGAAGCGCGCGCTCCTTCAAGGTGGTCCACCACATGCCGCCGCCGATGCCCAGGCCGAAGCCCTTGCTCACCGGTACTTGGAATGTGAGGCCCGCTTGGCCGATGTTCTCCGTGTAGGTGGTGAAGAGCGGGTTCTTGAACGGGATGGGCAGGATCAGGTCGCCCTTGATCGTGCTGCTCACATCAGGGATGCTGCCCTTCTGGGCAGAGCAATGCGCATGCAGCGCGACAGCCAACAGGATGGATGCTGTTTTGATCATCAGGTCTGAAGACGGAAGCGTCGCACGGTGCGTTGCGTCGCTGTGGACAGCTCGAAGTGATAAACGCCCTCCTTCAGCGCTGGAAGGGCGCGTTCGAGGTGCAGGTCGCCGGCAGCTGCGGCTTCCTCCGGCCATGCATGCAGTGATCGGTGATGCTCATCGGTCAGCGTGGTGCGCAACTCTTGTCCCTTGGGCAGATGCACCAGCACCAGCAGGCGGGCTGGATGGTAGGCCACTTCCAGCGTGCGCAGTTCGGCGTGCAAGGGCGAAGGCAGTCCTTCGTCCCTGACCTTACGCCTGAAGCGCTGGAAGAGCACCGCGAGAAGCAGGAGGCTGAGCGTGATGAGCAGGGCGGTGCGCAGGGTGATCAGGTCCATGTTTCAGAGCGCGATGACGCCTTGGATCATCGCCGCGCGCTCGTAGCGGGCCACCACCTCATCGGCGCTGAGCATCACTTCCTTGGCGGTGATGGAGAGGTATTTCCCGCCTGCGGAGTATCGCCGCAGCAGCTCGCTGTCCTCCGGGAAGAGCGCCAGCACCTGCGCCAGGCGCTCCTTCTCCGGCTCGAAGATGAACTTGAACATGTACACCGACGGCCATTCATGCACCTTGCCCAGGCTCTCCCGCAACCGGCTTTTCGCTTCCTCGCTGAGCATGGCGCAACTTTGGCCAAAGGTAGCCGCCCTTGAACCCCCGACCCTTCTCCGTGTACAGGCACTTGGAACCATGACCCAGAACCCGTTCAATCGATTTCTGATCTTCGGCCTTACGACCTTGTTGGGCAGCGCGACTCTGGCGCAGACCGAGAAAGCGCCGGCGCCGCAGAAGGCCACGGTGCGCGATGCCTACCAGGGTGCATGGAGCATGCCCGCAGAGGACAAGAAGAACGAGGACCATGCACTCGACCTCGGCCTATTCACCATTGTGGAGAACGCCAACTCGGCGGCGAACGAATTGGACCGTTTCCGCGCCGAGCGGAACAAGGCGCTGATCAGCAACCAGGGCCAACTGAAGAGCGGCGACCGGGCCCGGCTGAAGAAGAAGGCCGCCGAGCTGAACACCGCGCACCCCGGCAGCTTCGAGGGTGAGTTGGCGGCCTACTATGCGGATTTCCCGTCACCCTCGGCATACGGCCACTTGGACGCCGCCGCGCGCCTGCAGCCAGCGCGCGATGAACTGCTGGGCCCGCTGCTCACTCAGGGCATGCGAAACGATGATCGCCAGAGACTCGCCGCAGCCGCTCAAGAGATACGGTTGCGCGGCGACGTGGCCCCGGGCCTGCTGCAGATGGCGGACGATATCCTGCTCTCCGTTGAGCCGGATGCCATCCTGGTCGTGGCGGGCGAGATGGATGGCTTCCCGCTCCTGGTGCGCCAATGCGCCGAAGGCCGAAGGCCCGATGTGCTCCTGATCGACCATCGGCTGCTGGAGGACCCGAGCTACCGGACACGCATGTGGCAGCGCGCGAAGGCACGCGGCGCGGTTCCGCCCGACGCGGCCAGCTTCCCCGACCGGCTGCTGCACTCGTGCAAGCGCCCGTTGTACTTCTCGCTCGCGCTCGGCCGCTCCTGGGCCGAGACCTACGCCGACCGGCTGCACATCACCGGACTGGCCATGCGCCTGAGCGATGCGCCCTGCTGCGACCCCAAGTCGCTGCAAGCCACATGGAGATCGATGAGCCGGACCCTGAACGCCGGGCCGCTGAGCCGCAACTACATCATACCCGCCGTGGTGCTGCTGAAGCACTTGCGGGCGCTGGGCGATGAGGAGCCAGCCGCCGCGATGGAGCATGAAGTGCGGCAACTGGCGCAGCAACTCGGTGTCATACGCGACCTGCAAGCAGCAGGCATCCTGGCCCATTGAGCATGCCCCTGATCGGCAAGGACCACGAGCGAATGAGCGATGAGCGCCTGATGGAGCTCGTGGCCCGGGGCGATGAGCGCGCCTTCGCCGCCATTTACGACCGCTACCAGCACCGGCTGATCAACTACTTCCACCGCATGCTCTGGCACGACCGCGAGCGCGCGCGCGACATGCTCCAGGATCTCTTCGCCAAGCTGGCGCGCAGGCCCGAGAGCTACGATGCTTCACGCCCATTCAGCACCTGGGTGTTCAGCGTGGCCAACAACATGTGCAAGAACGCATACCGCCACCACCAAGTGGTGAAGGCAGCCGCGCTTCACATCAAGCACGAGCCCGACCGCGTGGAGGCGCTCGATGGCATCGGCGTGGACCACGAGCACTTCCGCGATCGCCTGAGCGCCGAGCTCGACCGCATCGACCCCGACCACAAGGCCACATTCGTGATGCGGTACCACGAGGACCTGGCCATCAAGGAGATCGCCGCTGCCTTCGGATGCTCCGAGGGCACGGTGAAGAGCCGCTTGTTCTACACCCTGAAGAAACTCGCCGAACGCATGAAAGAGTTCGACCCCAAAGCCGTGCACCATGGAAAGGCGTGAGCACTACCATCCCGAGGACATCGAGAGCCTGCTGCAGGAGCGCGGCTTCGATGAACTGCTGGACGAGGAGCGCGCTTTCGTGCTGCGCCACCTCAGTGGCCGCGCGGAGTACGAGGCGATGCGCGCCCTGCTGCACAACGTGCGCGAGGACGACCGCCGCCGGGAACCCATCATGGCCGAGCCCAATCGGCGCGATGACTTGCTCGCGCTGTTCCGTGCCCACCGGCAGCTGCCCCAATGGCGCGTCTGGCTGAACAGCGTGGGCGCCTTCCTGTGGCCCACCGAGACCAAGGCCCTCTGGCGTCCAGCCCTGGCCCTGGCATCGTTGGCGCTGCTCGTCACCGTGAGCGTGCAGGTGATGCGCCACGAGCAGGCGGCCGATCGACTCGCGGAGCTGAAGACCGCGAAATCGTCACCAGCCGCCCCGGTCACCGCGAGCGCGCACGACCCGCTCGTGGACACCGATACGGCCAAGCTCTTCGCCATGGCGCAGACGCGTTCGGAAGCGCGGGCACCGGAGCAGCGAGCGCGGTCCTCCGCAGTTGCTGACATGGCTGAGGCGCCAGCGGCATCCGTCAAGGATTTCGAGCCAATGGAGGAAATGCGCGAAGCCGAGGTGGCCGAGGCGGCTTCGGTGGATGATGAATCCGTGAGCCGCGAAGAGCTTGAGGTCGCGGATACAGCGTTGCCCGCGCGCGCGTTGGAAGAGGGAGAGGCCACGAAGAGCCGCGCAGTGAGCGGCAGCACCTCTCATACGGTGACCCTTGCCGAGCTGGCGGCCAATCAAAGCGTCGCGAATGCCACAGGCAAGGTGGTCGTACTGGCGGATGCCAAGGCTCTCGTTCGCTCCGCGACGGCGCTGGCTAGTGCGAGCGAGGTGATCCCGCTCTTCGCCACGGGCTGGTGAGCCTGCCCTGCGCGCGCGCCATGCGGATCACGGGCGGCCGCGCGACGTGTAGAGCTTGATGAGCGCTTGCCGGTCGGTCTTGTGGCTGCTGCTCACCGGGAAAGCATCCACGAGAATGAGATCCGCTGGTACCATGTACGCCGGCAGCCCGCGCTGCAATTGCTCGCGCAATGCCGGAAGCAAGGCGCCCTCATCGGTGCCGGGCACGGGTCGCGCGAATGCGACGATGCGCTTCACGGCATCACCGCTCTTGAGCGGGACCGCGATGGCATCGGCCACTCCAGGGGTCGTCAGCATGCATGCGGCGATATCGCCCAGCTCGATGCGGAAGCCGTTCAGCTTCACTTGCTCATCGCGCCGACCGGTGAAGAAGAGGACGCCATCCTGGAACCAGCCGTAGTCGCCGGTGCGGAAGCCGCGCCGGCCATCGGTCTCGAAGAACTTCTCCGCGTTCAGTGCATCGTTGTTCAGATAGCCGATGCTCACATGCTCGCCGATGATCTCGATCTCGCCGGGCGCTTCCTTCGTGGCCGGGCCTCCGTCCGGAGTGGTGCAGCGGATCACGCTCTCGCGCTTCGGGAAGCCAACGGGCATATCGGTATAGCGCGCGAGCACCTCAGGGGTGACGTCGATGAGCGTGGTGGCCACCGTGGCTTCAGTTGGGCCGTAGGTGTTGAGCACGCGCGCTTGCGGGAAGCGCTCCAACAGCCGCTGGGCCGTGGCCTTGGGCAATGCTTCGCCGCAGAACAGGAAATGGCGGATGTCGGGCACCTGCCCGCCCGTGAAGCCTGGATCGGTGAGGTAGAGGTAAGCGAAGGTGGGCGTGCTCACCCACACGCTGCCGCCATGCGCGCGCACCCGGTCGAGGAAGCGCGGGGCGTCCTTGGCGGTCCCGGCATCGTTGAGCAAGAGCGTGGCGCCCAGGTGCAGGCTGGTGAAGATCTCGTACACGCTGAGGTCGAAGCTGAAGGGCGCCTGGTTCACGAAGACATCATCTGTTTTGAAGCCGAAGTCGTTGGTCATCCAGTGCAGGAAGGCCTGCGCTGCCTCGCGCGTGATGCGCACTCCCTTGGGCTCACCGGTGCTGCCACTGGTGAAGATGATGTAGCGGATCGGGTCGTGCGGCCGGTCGGGCACCAGGCCGGGGAGAATCGGCTGATCGCTCCGGCTCTCCCCTGCCCTGCACCAAGTGATCGGTACAAGATCCAAGGGCGCTTCCGACGAATGATCGATGAGCAAGCTCGCTCCCGTGGCCGAACGGATCCGGCGCACGCGCTCCAGCGGCACCACCACATCCAGCGGCACGTATGGCCGATTCAAGCTGATGCACGCGCAGATCGCAGTAACCATGCTGGCTTCCTTATGACCGCGGATCAGCACTGGTCCGCCCGGCGGCAGATCGAGTTCGGTGATCCGTGCCGCAAGGGCCTCCGCTTCAACCTGCAACTGCGCCCATGTGAGCGTGCGATCGCTGCCGATCACCGCAGGCTTGTGGGCGCCCATGCCCACCTCCTTGAACTTGCCTGTGACGATATCGAAGCGCATGCGCTAGTGCAGGTATGGGAATCGACCGCTGAACAAGTAGAGCGCGAAGCTCGCCAAGTTGATCATGATGAGGATCGAGAGCCCCTTCGCCAAAGGCGCTGGCCAGCCTGACCACATTTCGCGACGCTGCTTGCGCGCACGGTGCAGCATGCTGTTGTACGCCACTGAGTAAAGGCCGAAGAGCGCGCCGCTGGCGATGTAGTGCGCCTGCAGCCCGTTCCAGCAGCCCATGAGCAGGAAGGTGCTGAAGAGCGCGATGTTCTGCCGGAGCAATGGCCAGGCGCGTAAGGCCGAAGTGCTGCTCAGTTGCTTGTAGATGGGCCGGAAGAAGTAGTCGCGCAGCCAATCGCCGAGGGTGATGTGCCAGCGGCGCCAGAACTCCGGCGCGTTCCGCGTGAGCCACGGCCTGTCGAAGTTGGCCGGGAGCGCGATGCCCATCATGCGCCCAAGGCCGATGGCGAGCAAGGAGTAGCCGGCGAAATCGAAGTAGAGATAGACCGCGTAGCCGTACATGTTCGCCGCCATGTCGGCAGCGGTCGTGCTCGTGGCGTCGAAACGCGGGAGCCAGAAGCGATCCACCAACTCGGCCAGCACGAATTTGTGCAGCGCGCCCAGCAGGATGAGTTCCCAGCCCGCGATCAAGGCCGCGCCGCTCAGCCGTGACCATCCGGCATCGAGGTCGCCCTTGAAGCGCTCGTAGCGATCAATGGGGCCTGCGAGCAGGCTGGGCGTGAAGAGCAGGAAGCCGATGAAATCGACGAGGCTGAAACGCTCGCGCAATTGCTCGCCATCGAGATAGACCTGGATCGCGCGGAAGGTGATGTAACTGATGCCCGCGAAGCCCAGGAGATCGACTTCCACATCGAGCTTCACCAGCACCATGGGCAGCGCCAGCAGCAAACTGCCGATGAGCCCATGCAGCTTGCGCCAGCGGAAGAGCAGCAGCCAAGTGAGCCCGCATTGATAGACCGTGAAGAGCAGCAGTTGCAGCGGCTTGGGGTAATAGAGCGCCGTGTAGAGCAGGCTGATGCCCGCGATGGCCTGAGCAAGCGTGATCCTACGGCCAGCGAGCGCTTTCAGCGCATACATGGCTGCCACCAGCACCGCGAAGAGCAGGTAGAACTCGATGTCCGCGAAGGGCAGCATGGATCAGAACTGCTGATAGACGAATTTCACCGCGCTGGCAGCGGCATCCATGCTCACGCTGCGCGGATCGTGCAACCAGAGCATGCCCAGGCCCAGCGCCGTGTAGATCACGGTCCATCTCGCGATGCGCAGGACCCGCTGCTTCATGGCGCCTTGAAATGAGCCATGAGCGCGCTGTCCACCTGGTACCAGCCCAAGGCACCGAGGTGCATCACATCGGTGAGCACGCCGGGCGTGAAGCGCGAGGGATCGCTGCTCCATTGATTCAGCAAGGCGAAGCCACGCCCTTCCACCTGCGAGCGCACTTCGGCCATGGTGGCATCGGCATCGCGCAGATTGGTGTACACGAGCGGGTTCAACGGTTGCAGCACGACGAGCGGGTCGGCACCCTCGCGCTTCAGGAAATCAAGCAGACATCTCAGGTCGCGCAGCTCACGGCTCTTCTCGAGCGGAACGGCATCGACGGTCTTGGTTTCGCCTCGCACGTAGGTGTCGTAGTAGTGGTCGTTCACGAATACGGCGTTGTTCGTGCAAGCAGCGAGATGCGCCTCGCGCGAGCGCACGAACAGGTCCTGCCACGGCACCGAATCCACTGCAGGCATGTCCCACTCGACCAGATGCGATCGCATGGACGGATCACTGACCATGGGGGCGGCACTGGCCCCGATGCGCCAGCGGTCCCAGGGCTGCGCGAAGAAGTAGCGCGATCGCCCAATGGCCGTGGCATCGCGCAAGAGCCACTTCACTACGGGCTGCGCGGATCCCAATTCATGCGCGTGCTCCAGCAAGTAGTCGGTAATCGGCCCGACGCAGGTATCGTCTTGGGCGGCGCGCGCCGCGATGCGGTAGAGCGAAGGCGATGGCTGGTATTCGAGGAAGGCTTCCAGCTCGGTGCCGCGCTCGGCGCTTCGCCCTAAGAACCAGCCCGGCGAGAGCAGGATGGCGATGCGCGCGTCCCGGAGCGGCGCATCGGCGGCGATGAGCTGCGCATGGATGCTACGGCATTGATTGCCCGCATGCCCGAGCGCGAGCAGCGGCACATGCAACTCGTTGTTGAAGAAGTTCACGGGCTTCGACGGATGATCCTCCGAAGTGAGCTCCGATGATCCGAACAGGATGATGCTTCCGCCATCGCGCAAGCTCTCGCCGAGAAGCGCGCACAGCCACGGCTCGGAACTGTGGTTCTGCAGGTAGCCGCTCAGCGGATGTGCGAGGCGCGTTGCAGGCTCGGGTCTTTCCGCCTTTGGAAGTGCGGGCACAGCAGCCCACAGCACCAGCGCTGCGAGCATCAGGGCCATCGCATGCTCCAGCAGCAGCGATCGACCCGAGGACTTCATCCGCGCTTGAGTTGGATGTAGGCCGCTATCGAATCCACGCTGGCGAAATGCTGCGCGTTAATGTCCACGAAGGGGATGTTGACGCCAAAGGCGCCTTCCAGGGCCACCGCAAGATCAACGGCACCCACGCTATCGAGGATGCGGTCTTCCAGCAGCCGGTCGGTATCGCTCACCTCGCGGAAGGCCACATTGGCCACCTCCTGCCGGATGATCGCTTTGATCTCGTCGGGCGTCATTCGTGCCGAAAATACCGGTTG
>CAZFBP010000026.1:2723-19621 GCA_964517255.1 uncultured Chryseobacterium sp. | reverse complement strand
GCAGCTATGGCCTGGCGTTGATCTGCGATTGCACGACGAGCAGGGCGGCTTCAAGTACGACGTGCTCGTGGCGGATGCAGCGGCGGCGAATCAGGTGCGCCTGCGTTACGAGGGCCTCGACGGCATGCGCATCAATGAGGAAGGTGAACTGGAGTTGCGCACATCCGTGGGCGAGGTGCATGAACTGGCTCCTGTCGCTTGGTATGCCGATGGCGCCAGCGAAAAGGTCGATTGCCGATTCACGCTGGAAGGCAGCACGGTCGGTTTCACGTTCGGGAAGGGCGTGAGCGCAGCGCGGCCCATCGTGATAGACCCCACCTTGATCGCCAGCACGCTCAGCGGCACAGGGAATATCGGAACCACCCAGAATTACGGCCATACGGCCACCTACGACAACGAGGGCAACATCTACACGGGGGCCATCTGCTTCGGACAAGGCTATCCGACGTTTCCGGGCGCCTTCGATGGCACCAACAACGGCGGCATCGATATCGCGGTGAGCAAGCTCAACCCCACGGGCACCACCCTGCTCTTCGGCACGTACCTGGGCGGCAACGGCGGCGATTATCCCGCCAGCTTGGTGGTCACGCCGCAAGGCGAGCTCACGGTGTACGGCTCGTCGCCTTCGGCAGATTATCCCGTGACCCCCACCGCGGTCGGGCAGACCTTCGCCGGAGGCATTGATATCGTGGTCTCGAAGCTCACGGAGGATGGCACCGCCCTGGTCGGCAGCACCTTCATGGGCGGATCGGCCAACGACGGCCGCAACAATTTCACATCGAATTATGGGGACGCGTACCGCGGTGAGATCATCAGCGATGCCGCTGGCCGTATTTTCATCGCGAGTTGCTCGCAGGGCCCGGGCTTCCCCGTCACGTCGGGCGCCTTCCAGCCCAACCACGCGGGCGCGCAGGATGGCGTGGCCTTCTGCCTCAGTCCCGATTTCAGCACGCTGGAATGGAGCACCTACTTCGGCACCGCTGGTGGCGAGATGTGCTTCGGCATCAAGCTCAGCTCGAATGGCGACGTGTACGTGTGCGGCGGCTCTTCCGGAACGGACCTGCCCACCACCGCTGGGGCCCATCAGCCGTCGAATGCGGGCGGCAACGATGGCTTCATCGTCCGCTTCAACAGCAACGCCACCAGCGTGGTCAACTGCACCTATTTCGGCAGCCCTGGAGCTGATGTGGCCTTCTTCCTCCAGCTCGACGTGGACGACAACGCGTACATCTTCGGCCAGAGTGCCTCGGGCAGCGGCCTCACCATAGAGCCTCCTGGCATCTATGGCCAGCCCGCCGGCCAGGTCTTCGTGGCGGAGTTCACCCCGGACCTGAGCCAACAGGTATTCCGCACCCGGCTGGGCGCGGGCAACATGGTGCCCGTGGCCTTCCTGGTGGACGTATGCCGCAACATTTACATCAGCGGCTACAGCGTGGGTGCGGGTTGGGAAGTCGCAACGGATGCGCTGTACACCAGCGGCGGCTTCTACCTCGGCGTGTACGATCCGGATATGACGGCCTTCCGCTACGGCACCTACTACACGGGAGCAGGCCACGTGGACGGCGGCACCAGCCGGTTCGATGCGAACGGCGTGGTGTACCAGGCGGTCTGCACCAGCGGTGGATTCCCGACGACCCCGGGCGCATACAGCAACGTGCAGCCCAGTGGGTGGGACGTCGGCGTCTTCAAGATCGACTTCGAGCAGAGCGGCGTGAACGTGAACCTGGCCGCCAGCGCCACCACCGGCTGCGCGCCCACCACCATCACCTTCGATGGCGCGGGAAACGCCGATTCCTTCACCTGGGTGGCGGCCGATGGCACCGTGCTCTCCACCAGCAACAGCTTCAGCCAACTCTTCACCGAGGCAGGCACTTTCGAGATCATGCTCATCGGCACCGACAGCACCAGCTGCAACATCGCCGACACGGCGTACGTGACCGTGACCATCAGCGACCCGGCCGACCTGAATGCGCTGTTCACCGCGGACCCGGTGAGTTCCTGCGCGGAGTACGGTGTCCAACTCGCCAACCAGAGCACCGGCAGCAACGTGGTGCTCTGGGACCTGAATGGCACGCCCAGCAACCAGCCGAACCCTTACGTGACCTTGACAGGCCCCGGCACTTACAGCTACACCATCACCGTGTTCGATCAGTACTGCCAGTTGCAGGAGAGTTTCAGCATGAGCGTGGACGTGCCACCCGCGACCATGACCATCGATCTGCCTTCACCGGCGTACATCTGCCCGGAGGGCACCACCTTGCTGAACGCGGGCCCCGGCTACGATAGCTATCAATGGAGCACCGGCGAGACCGCGCAGATCATCACGGTCACCGAGCCTGGACTCTACGACATCGCGGTTTCATCCGGCTTCTGCGACGCGGCCGATCAGATTCAGGTGATCGAGGTGGGTGTTCCGGAAGGCATGGCCGATGTGGAGTCCTGCCCGCAGGCCGATGTGAGCCTTTCGCCCACCTTCGATCCACAGAGCATCGCCTGGAGCACAGGGTCCGAAGAGGAGTCCATCTCCGTCACGCTTCCGGGTGAATACACCTTCATGGCGATCGATCAGTTCGGCTGCGCCTTCCTCGACACCGTGGTGGTGACGCACCTGGCCACCACCGATGGCGAAGCGGTCATCCCCAACGTGTTCTCGCCCAACAACGACGGCAGGAATGACGTGTTCGAGGTGCGCGGCCTCGGCGTGCAGGAATTCAGCATGGAGGTTTACAACCGCTGGGGCCAGAAGATGTACGAGACGAAATCGCCCCAGCTGGGCTGGAAAGGCCTGGTGGACAACGAGAGCGACCTGCCCGTGCCCGATGGCACTTACTTCTACATCGTGAGCTACCGCGACCTGTGCTCTGAGGTGGAAGAGGTGAGCAAGGCGGGCCATGTGACCTTGCTGCGTTGATCCACCCGGCCGCTCAGGTGCCGGGCCTTATTTTCGGAGCCATGCGAATCAACCTCTTCCTCGGGCTCTTGCTCGCTGCGGCTTGTCCGGTGGCAGCGCACGATCACGCTCACCTACCTGCGGGAAGCCGCGGCTTGGAGTTCCACGCCAACAAGGGCCAATGGCCGCAGCAAGTGCTCTATCGCGCCATGACCCCCGGCGGCGCGGTCTTCGTGGAGCAATCCGCATTCACCTACGTGCTGCGCAGCGGCGGCCCCCAGCACGCCATGCCGAAGGATGCGCCGCACGAGCCGTACCGTGAGCATGCCTTCCGTGTGCGCTTCGTGGGCGGCAGGGCCACGGCCCATGAAGCGGTGGAGCGCATGCCGCATTACGTGAACTACTTCCTCGGCAACGACCCCGCGAAGTGGGCGGGAAGGGTAGGCGTGAGCGGCGGCGCGGAATTGAAGAGCGTGTATCCCGGCATCGATCTGCATGTGCACGGCGAGACGGGCTTGAAGTACGATTGGGTGGTGGCGCCGGGTGCCGATGCCGCGCTGATCGTGCTGCGATACGAAGGGCAGGACAGGCTGGAAGTGCGCGATGGCATGGCCTACGTGACCACCTCGGCGGGCACGGTGATCGAGCAGCGGCCGGTGGCGTGGAGCGAGACGGACGGCGGGCGTGTGCCCGTGCGCTGCGAATTCGTGCGACTGGGCGATGAGGTGCGCTATCATTTCCCGCAGGGCTACGATGCCACGCGCGCGCTCGTGATCGATCCAGTAGTGACCTTCAGCAGCTATGTGGGCAGTTTCGCGGACAACTTCGGATGCACGGCCACTTACGACGACGATGGCCACCTCTACGGCGCGGGCAGCGTGTTCGGCGCGGGTTATCCGCTCACCATGGGCGTGGTGCAGAACGCCTTCGGCGGCGGTACCATCGACATGGGCGTGAGCAAATTCGCTCCCGATGGCACCAGCTTGATCTGGAGCACATACATCGGCGGCAGCGACAACGACCTGCCCCACAGCATGGTGGTGAACAGCGCCAACGAGCTCTTCATCCTGGGCACCACGGGTTCGGGCAATTTCCCGGTGACCGCGGGCTGCTACGACAGCACCTTGGGCGGCGGCAGCGCGCCCCCATTCGGCGGCTCCTATGGCTTCACCTACTCCTTCGGCAGCGATATCGCCGTGGTGCACCTCAACGCCGATGCGAGCGCGCTGCTCGGCGCCACTTACGTGGGCGGCTCCGCGAACGACGGCCTCAACCAGTTCACGCCGCTGCTGCGCAACTACGGCGATCCGTTCCGCGGCGAGATCATCATGGACGCGGACCAGAATCCGGTCATCGCCACATGCACGGCCAGCAGTGATCTGTTCACCACGCCAGGCGCATCGCAAGCGGCCCTGGGCGGCGGGCTCGATGGATATGTCTTCCGCTTGGATCCAGGGCTCACCACCATGCTGTGGGCCACTTACCATGGCGGCACGCAGAACGATGCGGCCTACGGCGTTCAGGTCTCGAGCAATGGCGATGTGTACGTGACTGGCGGGACCATGAGCACCGACCTGCCTTCGGCCGGAACACCGTACCAGGCGGCGAGCGCCGGCGGCGGCGATGGCTGGCTGGCGAGGTACAGCAGCCCCGGGACCTTGCTCGGCACCACCTATCTCGGCACCACAGGCTTCGATCAAGCCTACTTCGTGCAGCTCGATCCGCAGGACAACGTGTACGTGGTGGGGAACACCACGGGCATCTATCCGGTATCGTCCGGCGTGTTCTCCACCGGGAGCGGCACGCAGTTCCTGCAGAAGATCAACACAGCGCTCAGCGCCTCGCTGTGGAGCACGCGCTTCGGCAGTTCGGGCGCGGAGAACATCAGCCCATCGGCCTTCCTGGTGAGCGATTGCGGCCAGATCTATTTCAGCGGTTGGGGCGGCACCGTGAATCCGGCGGGCGGCGGCGTCACCGGGAGCACCACGATCGGCTTGCCCGTGACCGCCGATGCCTACCAGCCCGGCACCGATGGCAGCGACTTCTACCTGATGGTGCTGAACGCCGACGCCGGATCGCTGGCCTACGCCACCTTCTTCGGAGGAACGGCCACCGAGCACGTGGACGGCGGCACCAGCCGGTTCGACAAGGACGGCATCGTGTATCAGGCTGTTTGCGCGGGCTGCGGTTTCGGCGCCACCACCTTCCCAACCACGCCCGGCGCATGGAGCAGCACGGACAATGGCATGAACTGCAACCTCGGCGTATTCAAGATCGACTTTGAACAGAACGTGCAGGTGAACATCGATGCGAGCATCAGCAGCCAGATCCTCTGCCTCGATGATCCCGTGGTGCTCACCGCCGTGGGCACCGCCGATGAATGGCTCTGGGACTTCGGCGATGGCACGCCCACCAGCACCGAGGTGACGCTTGCGCACCAGTACGCGGAGCCGGGCACTTACACCATCACGCTCATCGGAACGGCCGTGGGCCTATGCGTGGCCGTTGATACCGCAACGGTTGAGATCACCGTGGTGCCGCCCGCTGACTTGGAGCCCATCTTCCAAGCCGAGCCCTCCGGCGATTGCGATGCGGTTGCGGTCGAACTCTTCAACTTCAGCACCGGAAGCAACCTGTACATCTGGAGTTTCGGCGATGGCACCGGAAGCACGCAGACCAATCCGGTGCATGACTACGGAGCGCCGGGGCAGTACACCATCACCCTTGGATTGATCGATGCAGTCTGCGCGGACACCGCCTTCACTTCGCAGACCATCGACGTTGGAATACCAGGCCTCACGCTCGACCTGCCCTCACCAGTGGGACTCTGTGACGGGGACACCCAGCAACTCGATGCAGGAGCGGGGTACGACACGTATGCCTGGAGCACCACCGAGACCACCCAGCAGATCACCGTCAGCGACCCCGGCCCGTACATCGTGGTGGTGACCGATGGCTTCTGCACTGGTTCGGACACGATCATCGTGACCAGCCCCGTGACGTACGAGCCGCTCGCCGACCGCGAATTCTGCCCCGGCCAGGACGCCACGCTCACCCCGCCCTTCGAACCGCTGAGCATTGCCTGGAGCACGGGCAGCACGAATGCATCCATCACGGTGGAGGACGATGGGACCTATTGGTACACTGCGATCGACCCGTACGGTTGCCCTGTTTCAGACACGATCAGCGTTTCGCTCTTCCTGATCACTGACAGCGAGGCCATCGTGCCCAACGTGTTCTCGCCGAACGGCGACAAGATCAACGACATCTTCAATGTGACGGGCGTGGATGCCGCCGCCGATTTCCAAATGGACATCTACAACCGCTGGGGCCAGCGCGTCTTCGAGACCACGACAGGCAACCACGGCTGGAACGGGAAGTTGAAGAACGACGGCGAGACCGTGCCCGATGGCACCTACTTCGTGATCGTGACCTACAAGGAATTCTGCCTGGGCAAGGATCCCGTGACCGTTACCGGGCACGTGACGCTGCTGCGCTAGCGCGCTTGCTTGCTTGACCAAACTTCGCAATCAGCTATTGCTTGGCTACGCGCAACATCCAAGACTCGCCTTGCGCTTTGACCTCAATCAAGTAGGTGGCGAACGGAAGACCTTCCAGGTCAATGGCGAACTGACCGGAGCCATGTCCATGAGTTTGGAAGGTGCGCACTTCTTGACCACCAATATCCAAGAGGCGGGCCCTGACTGGTCCGGCGTGCTTCGGAGTGCATGATACCGTTGCCAAGCCAGCAGTGGGATTGGGGAAGACGTTCAACCCGAGGCTGGAAGGAGGGGCGGACTCAATGCCAGTGTTGATCTGGCCGTTCGAGTCGGTCTTTATCAGCACCATATCAATCATCCCCGCTGTGGTAGCACCAGTCATTACGAAGCCGCCGTCTGCGGTCGTAGCAATGTCTTCGCCATATTGGTAGCCGGATTCAGTTTCGAGCGTGTGAGCCCAGAGAAGATCACCATCGAAATCAACCGATAGCGTCCTGAATTGGTAGTCGGCGGACATACCGAATAGGGCGTACCCTGTGGCGGTCTGGCAAATCGAATTCGCCCAACCAGGTTCGACCTCAGGGTAGTTCCTGGAAAAGAAGAGCTCTCCAGCGGCATCCAACTTTGCCAGGAACGGCCTCGAGAATCCGGTGGCCGTGCTGTAACCGGTGAAGACAACCCCGTTATCGGGGCACACCAGCATGTCGCGGACCTCGCCCGCTTCGAGTGTGTCCAAAGTGCGCGACCAGAGGGTATCGCCGAGTTGGTTCGTGCGCAGTACGTAGGCCTTAGTCCCGATAGGATGTTCCCGCCCACCGCCTAGATAAAAGCCGAAATCCAAAGTTGCCCGAATGCATTTTGCCGTTTGAGCACCGCCGAGGGGATTCGGATAGGTGCGCATCCACAAGCTATCTCCCTGTTCGTTGAACCTGGCAATGCACGCAGCTCCTTCACCCAGATTCGTATGCCAGCGTGTCCCGCCTACCGCGTATCCACCGTCTTGGAGCTGCCTTACCTGGTTACCCACGTCGCGGAACGCACCACCAACTTTGACGTTCCAGAGTTCATCGCCAGAAGCATTATATACCGCAAGAAAGACGTCATCGTCCGTGGGCGAAGCGTTCCATTCGTAGCTGTACACACCTGTAATTGCATATTGCCCATTCGCAAGTGCGACTAGATGCCTGAACTCCAAGCCATGGGTTCCTAAAGGGGAGAAAGCGTGCCTCCAAATCTCCTCGCCAAGCTCGTTCGTTCGCAGTAAGACGCCGTTCCCTTTATACAATTGGAGAGGAGCTGGGACCACCTCGCTCCCTGCCACGAGGAATCCGCCATCTGGGGTTTGGACTACTGAAGCACCTTCTTCATGAAGAGTGTCAATGCCGAAGGTGCGGAAGAAGGTATTCTGTGCCTGTGTGCAAAATGGATTCGCGCCGAACACAATGAATGACAGCAGCACGTACACGCGGTTGATGCTTTCACGCACAATGCGCTGCATCGCCTGCATCGCTGCGCCGCATTCAGGCTTCGGCAACAGTTCTATGATTGACCGACTGGTTTCAGTCTCATATTGGAGATTCCGAATAGAGCTGAGCAAGTTCATATAACAATGCTTGACCCAGCAGCATTTATTAGTCATCGACACAAGCACTAGAGCACTGTCAACGTACGCAGATCAACCGGTTGCCCATTCACCACGAGAACCAGATTGTAGGCTCCGGGCGGATGGTCGCCCAGATTCAGCTGCACGCTGCTATTGTCCACATCCAAGATGTACTGGTTGCTCCCCGCGCTGCCGGACATGGAGAGGATCAGGTACGCTGATGTCGCGTTGGAGAGCCGGTAACTGACCGTCGTGGATCCAGTGGCTGGGTTCGGCACCACGTTGGTCAACTCATGCTCCTTGATCTTTACCTCGACGAGTGCGTAGTCCTTCACGCCATCCGCCTCCGCGATGACCTCGAGCTTGTACTCCGTGTTGATCTCAGGTGCAACGGACAAGTCCGCGCCGGTTGAGATGAGATTCCCTGCGGGGTCGTACCAGTTGTAGATAGCGGCCTCGCCGATCGGAGCCGCATTCAACTCAACTGTGGTGTTCGGGCTCACATACCGATTTCCACCGCCATCGGCAGAGAAGCCAAAGCGGCCCGGCACGCCGATGTGGTAGCGCTCGCCGCCGACCTGCTCTCCGCTGCTCTTCTGAATGAAGTCGAAATCGAATTCGGTCTGCCCGCTCAATTTCTCAGAGAGGAAGTTGAAGCCGACATGTGCCAGGTAGCGCGCATCCGCCGGCACCGGAATGCCTTTGACGACCGCTGGGCTTCCGGTGAGGATGAGCTGGTATCGCTCCTCGCGTGAGATCTGGAGGTTCTCCATCTGCCCGCCGGCGTTCTGCCAAGCGTCCCAGAGCTCGTCCTGCAGCGTGATCCGCACTTCGGCCTCTTCCGTAACGGGGTTCCCTTTGAAGAAATCCGGATCCTTGAAGACCAGGTCGAACACGCCACCCTCGCCCCAGGCATCTCCGACCAGGACGCTCGCTCCAACAACCTTGTCATCGGGCCAAGGGTCGCCTCCGGTCAATCCATCGATGTTGATCACCGAGATGTTCTTCCAGACGATGTTGTTGTTGTTCTTCGTATTCAGGTTCACAGATTCAGTTTCCGGGAAGGTCATGCCGAAGTCGGGGCCGGGCGCGGTTTCGATCCGTGCCAGAAGGCAGAAGTGCCATGGCTCATTGGCCAGCAGCAGCGCGTTGCCGTTCTGGTACTCTTGCGCATAGAGATCCGGATCGTTCGGGTTCCATTGGAATACCTCGATGTGCGACCCGCCTGCTTTGATGATCGGCAAGGTGTGCGTTTGCTCAATCTGCCCGCCCATCAGCGGGATGCTGCCATCCCAATAGGTCGGCCAAGAGAGCGCTGTTGACGCCTTCGACCAGTGCAGCGTCAATTGCTCAGTCCCTGTTGAAGGTATCGAGCCCCGATTCCGCACCCGGACATAGACGAAATTGGTCAGGCCCGGTGTGGTGAAGTGATCGGGGTTCTCATGCTCCTGGAAGGATACACCATCATCCTGCCGCCGCACCCAGATATCCTCGCTGATCCACATGGGCCCGTTGTCGATGTTGGGCTCCTCTCCGCGATCGCGCTGATCCAGGTAGGTGATCGGCATGTCCTTCATGTACAGGTCAATCGGCGCCATGGTCGATTGAGGGCAGTTAATCTCCCAGTCCTTCCAGATGTCGTCGAGATTAGGCATGCAGGAACCAGAAGCCGAGCGATGCCGGAGACCGCTGGTGGCGCATTATTCCACCTGGATTCCAACCCGAAATGGTCTCCTCCAAGTCAAAATGGTGCGGGTACTCAATTTTCCGGCTCAGGCCATTGGGGCAGCAATCCGGGTTTGCCGACGGCGGTGAAATGGGGTCCATGTTCCAATCGCAGAGATCGTTCTCGGTGCCTTGCTGTTGCGCGGACTGCAGGTAGACAGGCTTCCCAATTATGGGGTTCCAGTTCTGCGTCACACCGCACAGCCATGGGTCTCAGCCAAAAATTCCGCAGCCTATTGTGGAACAGTCGGCATCGTTGAATTGGAGTTCCTCGGGGAGTTCAGTGGTCGGCACCCATTTGGGCAAGGGCACCCAATTGCGCCACGGTGGCCCTAGTGAATAGAGATAATCCTCTAGGTCCTCGAGATAGACCCGGTGGAAGGGCAGGAAACTCCAATCGCTCTCTACGAGGTATATCGCTCCTTGCGCACAATGGTCTTGCAGAACTTGCTCGTCGATATGGTGGTACAGGGCCATTCGGAGCTGCGTGTATTCCAATGGCGTCAACTCAAGATCTTGAATGTTAGGCCTAATCCCCCATATCTGGCCAAAGGTGCTCGCTGTAGTGACCAGACAGGCTGCCAGCAGCGCAAGGTGATGGGGGAATTTCATGGTCGAACGGTTTCAGGTGAGTGCAAGAGCATAACAAGAGTAGGGATAAAAGCCTTCGCTTTGAAGTCGTATCCAGTCACGGCCTTAACACTAGAAATCGACCAATCCCTTGAACCTAGGGTTTCATCGCCCTTGCCAGCGCGTGCCCCGTGTGCGAATCCTCGCGCGCCAGTTCCTCTGGCGTTCCGGTGAAGAGCAAATGCCCGCCGCCCTCGCCGCCTTCGGGGCCGAGGTCGATGACCTGGTCGGCGCATTTGATCACCTCGGTGTTGTGCTCGATGCAGATCACGCTGTGGCCGTTGGCGATGAGCATGTCCAGCGCCTTCAGCAATTTGGCGATGTCGTGGAAGTGAAGGCCCGTGGTGGGCTCATCGAAGATGAAGAGCGTGGGCTTCTCATCCTGCCCCTTGGTGAGGAAGCTGGCGAGCTTGATGCGCTGCGCCTCTCCGCCGGATAGTGTGCTGCTGCTCTGGCCCAGCTTCACGTAGCCCATGCCGGTCTGCTGCAAGGGCAGGAGCTTCTGCACGATGCGCGCGCAGGCTCCAACGCTCTGGTGCGGCTCGAAGAAGGCGATGGCGTCATCCACCGTCATGTCGAGCAGCTCGGCCACATCGCGCCCGTGGAACTTGGCGTCGAGCACTTCATCGCGGAAGCGGCGGCCCTTGCAGGCCTCGCAGGTGAGGCTGATGTCGGCCATGAACTGCATCTCGATGCGCACCTCGCCTTCGCCCTGGCACACCTCGCAGCGCCCCCCATCCACGTTGAAGCTGAAGTGGCTGGGCTTGTAGCCGCGCACCTTCGAGACATCCTGCTCGCTGTAAAGTTGGCGCACCTCGTCCCACGCCTTCACATAGGTCACGGGGTTGCTGCGGCTGCTCCGGCCAATGGGGTTCTGGTCCACCAGCTCCACGGCCTCGATGCGCGCGAGGTCGCCTTCGAGCGCGGTGTGCTCGCCGGGCCGTTCGCTGAAGCCCTCCAGGTGGCGCTTCAGGGCAGGGTAGAGGATGCGCTTCACCAGGGTGGTCTTGCCGCTGCCGCTCACACCGGTGACCACCGTGAGCATGTGCAGCGGGAAGCTCACGTCGGCATCCTTCAGGTTGTGCTCGCGCGCGCCGCGCAGCAGCAGCCTGTCGCGGATGGCACGGCGCTTCGCGGGCTGCGCGATGCGCTCGCGGCTGGTGAGGTAGCGCGCGGTGAGGCTCTCGCTGTCCATCAATTGCTCGAACGGTCCGGCGAAGACCACTTCGCCGCCGTGGCTGCCGGCCATGGGCCCCATGTCGATGATGTGGTCGGCGGCGCGCATCACTTCCTCGTCGTGCTCCACCACGATCACGGTATTGCCGAGGTCGCGCAATTGCTTCAGCACGCCGATGAGCCGCTCGGTGTCGCGCGAGTGCAGGCCGATGCTCGGCTCATCCAGGATGTACATGCTGCCCACCAGGCTGCTGCCCAAGGAGGTGGCCAGGTCGATGCGCTGGGTCTCACCGCCGCTGAGGGTGTTGCTGCGGCGATCGAGGGTGAGGTAGCCCACGCCCACATCCACCAAGTAGCGCAGGCGATTGGTGATCTCCTTCAGCAGTCGCACGGCGATGCGTTGCTGGTGTTCATCGAGTTGCACCCCCTCGAAGAAGCGCAGGCAATCGGCGATGGGCATGCGCGTGAGCTCCGTGATGTCGTGCCCGCTGATCTTCACGTATCGCGCTTCCTTGCGCAGGCGCGTGCCCTCGCAGGTGGTGCAGGTGGTCTTGCCGCGGTAACGGCTGGCCAGCACGCGGTACTGGATCTTGTAGCTCTTCTCTTCCACGTACTGGAAGAAGCGGTCGATGCCGTGCAGGCCCTTGGCGCCCCGCCAGAGGAGCTGCTGCTGCTCTGCGTTCAGCTCGCGGTAAGGGCGGTGGATGGGGAAGTCGTGCTTCGCGCTGTCGCGGATGAAGTCGCGCTTCCATTCGCTGAGCACTTCGCCGCGCCATGGGGCCACGGCATCGTCGTACAGGCTGAGGCGCTTATCGGGGATCACCAGCTCGGGATCGATGCCGATGATGCTGCCATAGCCTTCGCATGTGGGACAAGCGCCCACGGGATCGTTGAAGCTGAACAGGTTCGGGCTGGGCTCCTCGAAGCGGATGCCATCCAGCTCGAATTTGTCGCTGAAGCCCATCTGCCGCCCATCCTCGCCCAGCAGGATCAACTCGCCATGTCCCTCGAAGAAGGCGGTCTCGGCGCTGTCGGCGGCGCGGCTCTCGTTCTCGGTATCGCCCGGCGCGGCGCTCAGGCGATCGACCACCAGGAAGAAGGTGCCTTTCAGCGCCTTCTTGCTTTCGAGCAATTCCTCGATACGATGCACCGTACTTCCATCATGCACGCGCGCGTAGCCCTGCTGCTGCAGGATCTCCAGATGCTCCTTGATCGCGCGCCCTTTCGGAATGGCCAGCGGCGCGAGCATGAAGACCGTGCTGCCGTGGCCGTAGCCATTCACTCCTGCAACCACATCCTCGATGGTGTTGCGCTTCACCTCTTGTCCGCTGGCGGGCGAGATGGTCTTGCCGGCGCGGGCGAAGAGCAGCTTCAAGTGGTCGTACACTTCGGTGCTGGTGCCCACGGTGCTGCGGGGGTTGCTGCTCTGCACCTTCTGCTCAATGGCGATGGCCGGGCTGATGCCGATGATGCGGTCCACATCGGGCTTCTCCAGCCGCCCCATGAATTGGCGCGCGTAGCTGCTCAGGCTCTCCACATAGCGCCGCTGCCCCTCGGCGTAAAGCGTATCGAAGGCGAGGCTGCTCTTGCCGCTTCCGCTCAGGCCGGTGACCACCACCAACTTGCCGCGCGGGATCTCCACGCTCACGTTCTTCAGGTTGTGGACACGGGCGCCCTCCACCCGGATGCTGCCGTGGCGGAGCTTGCGCAGGATCTCTGGGGCCGGGGCGGCGGTCTTTGCAGGCAAGGGTCGGTAGGGCTGGGGAAAGGGGCGACGAAATTAGCCCCCGGTCCAGCGGTGCGTAGGAGCGGGCCTATATTTGGAACCGCAGGAAGGCAATTTTCCGGGTTCAAGCAATAACCACAAATAGGCGACGTTCCTCCCCCGTTAGGCGTCTATCCCACGTTCACCCAGGGCCCGTTCCGGGCCGCCAACCAAACCGCCGAAGCCGATAGCCAGACCTCTACCCTGACGTTCTCGATCCATCACGGACCAAAACGGGTAAGGCCATGCTATCCAAGCGTTCAATCGCCACGGCGGTCGTCTCCACCAACGACCAGGTACTTGTTCAGCGCTACATCGACGGCGACGAGCACGCCTTCGAGGTGCTGCTGCACCGCCACAAGCGCAAGGTGTGGAGCCACATCTACCTGCTGGTACGCGACCGCGAGCTCGCCGATGATCTCTTCCAAGAGGTCTTCATCAAGGTGGTGAACACCCTGAAGGGCGGGCGCTACGCCGAGGAGGGCAAGTTCCTGCCTTGGGTGCTGCGCATCGCGCACAACCTGGTGATCGACCAGTTCCGCCGTATCAAGAAGATGCCGCTGGTGCGCAGCAAGGACGATCACGACGTGTTCGCCGCCATGCAGCAGCCGGGCAAGAACGCCGAACAGAGCCTGGTGAACGTGCAGATCGACGCCGATGTGCGCAAGCTGATCGACCACCTGCCCGACGAGCAGCGCGAAGTGGTGATCATGCGCACTTACCTGAACATGAGCTTCAAGGAGATCGCCGACCACACGGATGTGAGCATCAACACCGCCTTGGGCCGCATGCGCTACGCGCTGATCAACATGCGGAAGATGATCGACAAGCACGATATCGCCTTGGAACGGGCCTGAACCGCCCGGGGAATGGGTAGCGGCGGGTCCGGAGCGGGCCCGCCGCACTTTTTTCGGGGCCATGCAATACACCGGGCCTGGGTGCCGTTGAGGAAGCATTGAAACCACCTAAACCGCTTGCATGACGCACGCTACCCTCCGCCGTAAGAACCGCCGTACCCGCTCCATGACCACCGCCCTCGGCCCGAAGCCAGCCACCATTCAGGCCATATTGGGTTATTCCAAGGCGCTGCAAGTGGTGGAGGCGCCGCCGCTGGGCCAGGTGAATCTGGTGCTGAACTGAAGCAAGAGGCCCCTTTCGAGGGGCTTCTTCGTCAGGCGGCCATGCGTTGCCGCAATTCCCGACGGGTCACCATCCGCTGCAGGGCGGGGTCCCAGGCCTTCAGTCTGAAGCAGGCCGCGATATCCCACGGCCAAAGGCTGGTGCGCTTGGCCTTCTCGCGCAGTTCGGGTATGGCCTTGTGCACCTCCGGCAGCCGGTAGAAGGGGATGTGCGCGTTGAGATGATGGATGTGGTGGAAGCCGATATTGCCGGTGAACCATTGCAGCAGCGGGTTCATGCGCATGTAGCTGCTGCTGTCGAGCGCGGCCTTCACGTAGCTCCAGCCATCCTTATCGGCGAACACGGTATCCGGGAAGTTATGCTGGGCATAGAAGAGGTAGCTGCCCAGGGCGAAGGTGACCAGGTAAGGAAGGAAGAAGGCGAAGACCAGATCCTCCCATCCGAGGAAGTACCAAGTGGCCCAGCCGAGCGCGCTGTGGAAGACCAGCGTGATCAAGCTGTCCCAGTGCTTGCCCTTGTTGCTGATGAAGCTGTTGAGGCACATGCCGATGATGAACACGAAGATGTAACCGAAGCCGATGGCGAAGGGGCTGCGGATGAAGTTGTAGGCGAAGCGCTCGCCGCGCGAGAGAGTCCTGTACTTCTCCACGGTGACCACGGGGAAAGAGCCTACGCTGGTGGTGTAGAGCTTGGAGTTGTGCTTGTGGTGGTGGTCGTGGCTCCGCTTCCAGATGCTGGGCGGGCTCAGCATCCACATGCCGTAGAACCAGAAGAAGACATCGGCCGGCTTGCTGCGGTTGAGGATGCTCTTGTGCTGATGATCGTGGTAGAGGATGAACACCCTGACCAGCGAAAGGCCGGCCAGGACGCCGAACGCGGCCTTGCTCCAGAGCGGATCGAGAAGAATGACACCCAGATAGCAGCCCACCAGCACCGCTACGGCCAGGAACAGGTGCATCCAGCTCCGGGCCCGCTGCTCGTGGGCGTACGGCCGTGTGGCAAGGATGAGGTCCTTGCGCTCGCCGGTCTGCTTCACCGTTATGCGTGGGGGCGCTTGTGCTTCCATCTTCGGTGCGTCCAGAGCCAAAGGTCGGGCTTCTGGCGGATGTCCCGCTCCAAACGTTTCGTGTGGACCTGGTTGATGTCAATCTCGGACATCGATCGGGGGTCGTCGACCAGCACTTCGGCGCCCATTTCATAGTACCCGCGCCGGGGTTGATGGATCGAGATGTAGATGACCGGATAGCCCAGCTTCTTGGCGATGACCCCGGTTCCGGTGAACACCGGCGTGTCCTGGTTGAGGAAGGTGGTCCAATAGGCTCTCTCGGGAGCGGGCGTCTGATCGGCGATGAAGGCGGTGGCGGTGAGCTTGTCCCGGTCTCGGATCATGCCCTTGAAGGTCTCGGCCATGGCATAGAGCCGGTTCCCAAGCCGTGTGCGCATCTGTACGATGAGCTTCTCGAAGTGCGGGTTCTGCAGCGGGTGGTAGATCACGATGAGCGGGTGAATGCCCGGCTCCACGGCGAAGCGCGCACCCGCCAGCTCCCAATTGCCGTAGTGCCCCATCACGATGATCACGCTCTGCTTCTGTTCCACGAATGCCTTGAAGACCCCTGCGCCCGGAAAGCTAACGCGCCTCCGCACCTCTTCCGGCCGGATGGTGAGGGTCTTCAACGTCTCCAGGGTGAGGTCGCAGAACCAGCGGTAGAAACGCTTCATGATGGCGTGCAGTTCGGCCTCGCTCTTCTCGGGGAAACTGTTGCGCAGGTTCGTAAGCACCACCTGCTTTCGGTAACCGATGATGTGGAAGAGCAGGAAGAAGACCAGGTCGCTCAGCAAGTAGAGCGCGGGGAAGGGCAGAAACGCGATGCCATAGAGGAATGGCAGTGCGATGTAATAGCCGATGGCGCCCATGGTCTGCGAAGGTCATGCGAAGAGTTCCTTCCTGCCGATCACGCTGCAAATGGGGCATTTGTTCGCGTCGTGGCCCTTTGCCGGGCAGTATTCCCGCCCGAAGTCGATGATGCGCAGATGCAGGTCGGCCCATTGGTCCTCGGGGTAGAGCCTCTTCAGGTCGGCCTCGGTGTGCTCCACGCTCTTGCCCGTGCTCAGGGTCCAACGCCAAGCGAGGCGGTGGATGTGCGTGTCCACCGGGAAGGCCGGCACGCCGAAGGCCTGCACCATCACCACGCTGGCGGTCTTGTGGCCCACGGAGGGAAGCGCTTCGAGTGCTTCGAGCGTGTTCGGCACCTGGCCACCGTGCTTCTCCAGGATGATCTTGCTCAGCCCGTGTATGCCCTTCGCCTTTGCAGGCGCCAATCCGCAGGGCCTGATGATGTCCTCGATCTGCTGCACGCTGAGCTTCACCATCTGTTGCGGCGTGCGGGCCTTGGCGAAGAGCAGCGGTGTGATCTCGTTCACCTTCTTGTCCGTGCATTGCGCGCTGAGAACCACGGCCACGATCAGGGT
>CAZFBP010000026.1:0-2713 GCA_964517255.1 uncultured Chryseobacterium sp. | reverse complement strand
GGTGCACTGGGCCGAGAGCAGCACCGCGACGAGCAGCGTGTACGGGTCCTCGTGAGCGAGCGGAATGCGCACGCGGGGGTAGAGCTCGGCAAGCTTGCGTGAGACGAAGGTGGCTTTGTCGCGGCTGGTCATTGCAGCCAATGCTGACGAAGGATCTCCGGGAATTGCGTGACGCGTTCGGCCAGCGCTGCATCGAACAGGAAAGGACGAACATCTTCGGCTTGTTGGTCCATGTCCAGCGTAGCGCAATGGTCGATGAGCTTCTCGGCAAGTGCCGTTCGCGAGTCGATGCCGATGCGCTCCTTCACGTAGCGCGGATCAGGCTCCACGCTGCGCCCCAGAAGGAAAACGACATCGAAGAAGTCGCGGCCCTTGTTGCGCGGACGGCCCAGGATCGCCGAGCATTTCTGCGCCAGCAGCAGCGATGGTGCGCAGCATGGCAGGCTGAACGACACATCGAACCTGTCCAAACGGCGCAGCTCGGGCTTGTAGTTGAAATGCTGCGGCTCGGTGTCGAATTGGATCAGCACGCTCTGCTCGGCATGGCCGCTGAGCCCGTGCTGGAACAGCAGGCCGGGGAAACGCACCTTGCAACGGAAGGCGGTCTTGCTGCGCACTTGCACATCGACCGTATAGCCTTCGCGCTCCAATCCAGCGCCCACTGATTCAGCCAGTTGCTTGAACTCATCCTTGTCGAGCCCGAGGTTGTCGAAGTCGAGGTCCTCACTGAACCGCTGGTTGCCGTGCAGCAGTCGTAGGCAGGTGCCGCCTAGGAAGACCAATTGCCGCGACTGCTCCGTGCGGAAGATCAGCTGCAGCATACGGTATTGCAGGTACTCGCGCAACAGGAACGAGGTCCTGTCGTGCAGCTGCGGCGGATAGCCGGCCCTTATCTCATCCAGCGTGATCACGGAGCCATCTTTTCAGTCGGCGGTAGCGGGCGAGCAAAGCACGCGAACCTTCGGTGTTCGCGAAATCGTCCATGCGCGCTGGATCGATCACGGCGATGATCTCATCGGCGTTCAAGCGCCAGGCCTCGAAGCCGTCGGGGCCATTAACGCTCGGTTCCAAGTAGAGCAGGTCGAGCAGCGCCTTCTCCGCACTCGCCATCATCACGCGTGAGCCGTTCTGCTCCACGAAGCGGTAACCGTAGTAGAAGTTCGGTCGCACGTTGCGATAGCTGTATTCCGTGCCATCGAAGGTGAAGCGCTTCGTCTGGATCGTGGTCACGCTCTCCACATGGAAGACACCCTCGGGGATGAAGCCGTAATGCGACAATGCTGTGCGCAAGCTCACATAGCTCGGCGCGTAGATCGCATTGGCGATCGCCCACCGCTCCTGCTCGTTGATCGGCCGGTCGGCGAGGCGGTAGAAACCGTTGCGCACTTTCAACAAGAGCCCGCGACGCTGCCACTGGCTCAGGCGACTGCGGTGCATCTCCGGGAAGCGCAGACCAATCTCATGCACCGGAATCACCGCCTGACTTCTGAATGCCCTCTGGAAGGCCTCCCAGTTGTGGCGGTCAGGTGTGCCGATATGCTGAATGGTATCCAAAACGTGCGCAAAATAGCACGAAATGGATATGGAATGGCGTTTATGAGGAAGCCAAGCGGGTAGGTGATTAGCCTGTTTATGTCAGCAAACGTCCGGAAGCAGCCGGTTGGTGGCATAAAGCGATGCCGTTAACCGGTTTGTGTCCAGAACGTGCGGTTACGTGCAAGAAATGGGAATGGACCAGCACGCAGAAGATGAAGCGGTGCGCAGGTATAGCTCGGCGAGCTTTCGGGAGTCCGTGGGCGGCTTTCTCCTTGCGGGTCATGATCGATCCGGACTCATTGCTCGGACGGGCGGATCGAATTTGCTCCAGGCTACATGACCGGAAGATGCGCCGCGATCGCTCTCAGCCAATCCCGACAGCAGCTGCGATATCCTATTCCACCACCTTGCCATCGCCGTATTTGTGGTGCTCGTCCTCCGCATCCGCATCGCCCATGTAGTGTGGATGGACCTTGAACGAGAGTGGATCCGCCCCCGGCACTTTCCTCGTCCTGTAATACACGCCGTTCCTGTCGACCGTGTACTTCTCATCCAGGATACGGAACGTTCCCGGGTCCACGCCGGGGAAGGGCTTGTCGTTGATGTAGATCCGGTCCTTGTCCCTGGCATAGTAGGTCTCGCCCGAGGAGCGCTCGTTGACACTGAACAGGGCGAACGTGGCGGGGTCGGCACCGGCGATCTTCCGCTCTTCGAAGAAGACGCTTTGCCCGTCGGTGGAATAAGACGGACCCAGGATCACGAAGCTGGCGGGCATGGCCCCCGTCATCTTCACGCCATCGTGGAAGACGTGTTCCTTATCCATCGCGTAGCTGTGGTCCACGATGCGGAACGAACCCGGATCGCACGCGATCGGTGCGATGGCCATGTCGTTGCCTGTCACTTGAACGAAGTAATAGCTGGCCGTATCGCGTGCGTAACGGTCGTCGATGAGCTCGAAGGTCCGCCCATCGCTGACGGGGATCACCTTGCGGTCCAGGTAGGCATGCACGTTGTCCTTCACGAACCGAGTATTCAATACCGTCAAGCTCCTGAGGTCAGCCACATGGAACGCCTGCGCCTGGTACCACGCTTGCGAACGGTCCCTGGCATGGTCATCGTCGAGCACCTCGAAGGTTGATGCATCGGCACCGGCAAGCTCCTGTACCTGATGTTTCCT
>CAZFBP010000025.1:0-19687 GCA_964517255.1 uncultured Chryseobacterium sp. | reverse complement strand
GTGCTTGTTGGTCCGCTTGCGTTTGCTGGGCTGGTAGGTGCGCTTCATGGACTTCGTTTTTTCGTTGGGGCGGCAAATGTATGCCTTTGCCTTACCCGTGCAAGCCGGGTGCGCGCGGGGCGAAACGCAGGCGGTCCAGGCCGAATGCCGACACGCGGCCATCGGGCAATTCGATGACCAGTCGGCCGTGCTCATCCACATCCAATGCCCGCGCGCTGATGGGCTGTCCATCCAGGAGCATGTCCGCCCAGCGACCACGGGTCCAGAGCCGGTCCGTGTAGCTCACCAGCCCGTCGTCGGGCGCGGCCTCCCATTTCCGCCACCAATGCCCGAAACGGTCCAGCACGGTGCGCAGCAGATCCATCCGGTCCAGTTCGGTGCCGCCCTCAATCAGCAAGCTGGTGGCCACCAGGCTCTCCGGGAAGACATGGCTGTTCACGTTGATGCCGATGCCGATGATGCTCGACGACACCAGTTCGCCGGCCAGTTCGTTGCGGATGAGGATGCCCGCCACCTTGCGGCCCTCGATGAGCACATCGTTGGGCCATTTGATGCGCACATCGGCCTGCACGCACGGGCGTATGGCGTCGAACACGGCCAGCGCGGCCACCTTGCTCAGGCCGAATTGCCGGTCGGCCCGCAGGCCCTGCGGCCGGCACACCACGCTGAAGGTGAGGTCGAGCCCCGCCGCCGATTGCCAGATGCGTCCGCGTTGGCCTTCGCCCTCGTACTGGGCATGCGCCAGCACCACCGCCCCGTGGCCGGCCTGTTCATTCGCCATGAGCGACGCCGCGACCATGTTGGTGCTGTCGGCCACCTGGTACTCGATCAAGGGTTCTCCGAAGCGCATGCCCGTTTCTGTTTGCTGGATGCGATGGGCGCCCGGGGAGGGCGGGGCCATCACCTACCTTTGGCCGCTCCCAAAGCTACCCGGATGAAGCATATGAAGGGCGCCAGCGACGCCCGCTTGGTGGAAGCCGTGATCAAAGGCATCCAGGAGGTCAAGGGCCGGGAAGTGATTCACATGGATCTGCGCGCCATCGGCAATTCGGTCTGCGGCCACTTCGTGATCTGCCACGGCGATTCCGACACGCAGGTGGAGGCCATCAACCGCTCGGTGCTGGAGACCGTGCGCAAGGAGACCGGGGAGAAGCCCTGGCACACCGAGGGCGAGCGCAATGCCGAGTGGGTGCTGATCGATTACGTGGACGTGGTGGTCCACATCTTCCGCCGCGATAAGCGCGGCTATTATGCCTTGGAGGACCTTTGGGGCGACGCCATCCGCACCCGATACGAGAACGTAGCCTGACAGAACCCGCAGAGACCCGTGGAGAAAAAGCCCGAACGTGAGATGAAGCCGAAAGGCGAGCGGCCCAAGAAGTCGTTCAACTTCTATTGGATCTACGGCATCATCATCGTGCTGATCCTGAGCATCCAGCTCTTCCAGTACGGCGGGCGCATGGAGAAAATCACGCCCACCGAGTACAAGGCCATCGCCGAGCGCGGCCACGTGCAGCGCATCCTCATCGTGAATGAGCAGGTGGTGAAGGTGTACATCAAGGAGGACAGCCTGAAGGTGGAGCCCCACAAGACCAAGCTCAAGGGCGGCGGCCTCACCGGCGACCACACCGCAGGGCCGCAGTACGCCTTCAACCAGGGATCGAGCAATGCGCAGAAGGACGAGATCGTGAACGATGCCAACCGCTTAGGCATCCCGTACGAGTACGAGACCCAGAGCAATTGGGGCGAATCGGTGTACTACATCGTGCTCTTCGGCGCCATGATCCTGATCTGGGTGCTGGTGATGCGCCGGCTCGGCGGCGGCGGCGGCCCCGGCGGGCAGATCTTCAACATCGGCAAGAGCCGCGCGCAGGTCTTCGAGGGTGGCAAGACCACCAATGTCAACTTCAACGATGTGGCCGGCCTGGCCGAGGCGAAGGAGGAGCTGCAGGAGATCGTGGATTTCCTGAAGAACCCCAAGCGCTACACCGACCTGGGCGCCAAGATCCCCAAGGGCGCGCTGCTGGTGGGCCCGCCGGGCACGGGCAAGACGCTGCTGGCGAAGGCCATCGCCGGCGAGGCCAGCGTGCCCTTCTTCAGCCTGAGCGGGTCGGACTTCGTGGAGATGTTCGTGGGCGTGGGCGCCAGCCGCGTGCGCGACCTCTTCAAGCAGGCCAAGGAGAAGGCCCCGAGCATCATCTTCATCGACGAGATCGACGCCATCGGCCGCGCGCGTGGCCGCAGCGTGAGCATGGGCGCCAACGATGAGCGCGAGAACACGCTCAACCAGCTGCTCACCGAGATGGATGGCTTCGGCACCAACAGCGGCGTGATCCTCATCGGCGCCACCAACCGCGCCGATGTGCTGGACCGCGCCCTCATGCGCCCGGGCCGCTTCGACCGGCAGATCTTCGTGGACATGCCCGATGTGAAGGAGCGCGAGGACATCCTCAAGGTGCACCTCAAGCCCTTGAAGCTCGATGTGGCCGTGGACGTGGAGTTCCTCGCCAAGCAGACCCCCGGCTTCAGCGGCGCCGACCTGGCCAACATCTGCAACGAGGCCGCCCTGATCGCCGCGCGCAAGAAGAAGAGCACCGTTGACCGGCAGGACTTCCTCGATGCCGTGGACCGCGTGATCGGCGGATTGGAGAAGAAGAACAAGATCATCACCACCGAGGAGAAGCGCGCCATCGCCTACCACGAGGCAGGGCACGCCACGGTGAGCTGGCTCGTGGAGCATGCCTCGCCCTTGGTGAAGGTCACCATCGTGCCGCGCGGGCGAAGCCTCGGCGCCGCATGGTACCTCCCCGACGAGCGCCACCTCACCACCGCCGAGCAGATGATGGATGAGATCTGCGCGGCGCTGGGCGGCCGCGCCGCGGAGGATGTGATGTACGGCAAGGTGAGCACCGGCGCCCTCAGCGATCTGGAGAAGGTGACTAAGCAGGCCTATGCGATGGTCACGATCTACGGCCTCAATGAGCGACTGGGCAACATCAGCTACTATGACAGTTCCGGGCAGAGCGAGTATTCCTTCGGCAAGCCGTACAGCGAGCGCACCGCGCAGACCATCGATGAGGAAGTGAGCAAGCTCATCGAAGTCCAGTACGTGCGCGCCAAGCGCATCCTTACCGAGAACAAGGGCAAGCTCACCGCCCTGGCCACGCAGCTGCTGGAGAAGGAAGTGATCTTCAAGGAGGACCTGGAGAAGATCTTCGGCGATCGGCCCTTCGTGAAGCCCGAGCCCGCGGCGGCCAACGGCGCCAATGGCACGCACGCCCCGGCAACCGCAGCGCCCCCGCCGGCCACGAGCGAGCCGGGCGAAGGACTCTTCGGCTCCCACGCGTAGCACGATGGATGAGCGCGGGGACTGGACGCTCGTGTACAGCGCCGGTTCACTGGCCGAAGCGGAACTCGTGCGCGGACGGCTTCAGGAACACGACATCGAGGCGGTGGTGGTGGACCGTGGGCCGCGCGTCTATCCGCAGCTCAGCGAAGCCGAAGTGCGCGTGAAGCGCGCCGATGTGCTGCGCGCGCTGCATCTTGTGCGCAACCCGGAACAGCCGTGAAGGAGATCGCCATTCGAGCAACCAGCGGTGCCGTGTATGTGGCGCTGGTGCTGGGCGCGGCTTGGTGGGGCGCATGGGCCACCTGGTTCCTTTTCCTGCTGGTGGCCGTGATGGCCGCGCACGAATGGCACAAGCTCTACTGGCGCGCTGGCGAAGCGAGGATGGCACCGTACGAGTCGATGGCCATTACCGCCATTGGCTATGGGCTTGGCCCAACGCTGCTGGGAATGACCGACACGATGTCCGCGCTGCCCTGGACGGCCGGCACCCTGGTGCTTGGCATGATCTGGCTCGCCTGGCGTGAGGCCGATAAGGCGCGCGCCATGCGCTACTTGCCATCGCTTGTCGGCTATCTCGCCATCCCCTTCCTCTGCGCCACCTGGATGGTGCAGCGCTCGCACACGCTGTTCATCGGCTTCATGCTCCTGCTCTGGGCGAACGACACCGGCGCCTATCTCGTGGGCCGCGCGATCGGGCGCAACAAGCTGATGCCGCGCGTGAGCCCGGGCAAGACCTGGGAAGGCTTCGTTGGCGGCGTGGCGGTCACACTGGTGGCCGCATGGGTGGTGGCGCATGGCATCGATGCGGAACTGAGCGCGGTCTCCTGGTTGATCGCTTCGCCATTCGTGGTGGTGGCCTGCACCATCGGCGACCTCTTCGAGAGTTTCATGAAGCGCAGGGCCGGCGTGAAGGACAGCGGCGCCATCATGCCCGGCCATGGTGGCGTGCTCGACCGCTTCGATGGCTATCTGCTCGCCGCGCCGATCATGGTGATGATGGCCTGGCTGCTGGCCTAGCCGCCCGCAGCGCCGGTCTATATTCGCCCGGCCTGCGGCTGGCAGGCGCGCTCCGAACGGGCCATGCGTCTGCATCACGAGGGAACCCCCACCATCCTGCTCGCCACGGCCGTGGCCAGCTTCGCGCTCTTCGCCATCTGGAACTGGAACGTGCTGCCGCAGTCGATCGGCATCGCGCTCAGCGTGGTGCCTGTCGCGCTGCTGCTCATCGTGCTCTGGTTCTTCCGCGTGCCCGCGCGCAAGCCATGCACGGATGACCGCGCCATCGCCTCGCCGTGCGACGGCAAGGTGGTGGCCATCGAGGAGGTGCACGAGCCGGAGTACTTCAACGACAAGCGCGTGCAGGTCTCCATCTTCATGAGCCCGCTCAACGTGCACATCAACTACCATCCGATCAGCGGCACGGCGAGCTACTGCAAGTACCATCCGGGCAAGTACCTCGTGGCCTGGCACCCCAAGAGCAGCACCGAGAACGAGCGCAGCACGGTGGTGGTGAGGCACCCGCGCCATGGCGAGGTGCTCTTCCGCCAGATCGCCGGGGCGCTGGCGCGCCGCATCTGCACGTACAGCACCACGGGATCGACCGCTGCGCAGGGCGCCGAGTTCGGCTTCATCAAGTTCGGTTCGCGCGTTGACCTGCTGCTGCCCCTGGATGCGCGTGTCGCTGTGAAGCTCGGCGACAAGGTGCGCGGCTCGGAATCCATCATCGCCCAATTCCCTTCCTGAATGCAGAACGCGATCAAGACCGCATTGCTGGTGGTGGTGGCCCTCCTGGCCGCAGCCGTGGCCTACTTCAAGTTCGTGCGCGAGGAGGCCCCGGCCGCGCAAGAGGCCCCGAAGGAGGACGTGGCCAAATTGGAGGCCCCCAGCCCCTTCGACGGCCTCGGGCTCCGCTACGATGGCCATTACCGCTGCGAGCACGGGGGACTGCGCTACCTGATCCGCTTCTTCCCCGAAGGCAACGCGGTGCTCGTGGGCGGCACCAAGGATGTGGAGAAGACGCTTCCCGACTTCCTCATTCGCGAGACCAAGGGCGATCCTTCCATCGGCCTGCACAATGTGAAGCCCGAAGTGCGCGGCGACAGCCTCTTCTTCGTGACGCACGCCCTGCGCGGGGAGAACAGCTACCGCGGCCGCGTGGAGAGCTCGTCGAGCGTTCACTTCTTCCGGCACAGCCACATCACCGGCGCCGACTTCGACCTGCTCTACCTCTTCGTGTCCGATGCGGACCGCCTCTCAGGCGAGCAGCCGTCGTAGCTCATCGTGGTGCGCCACGCGGTGGGTGGCCAGCGCGTCGGGCGCGGTCTCCGCAGTGTAGTGGATCTGGTCCCAGCCCGCATGGCGCGCCCCGAGCATGTCGGTCTCCGCGTTATCGCCGATCATCACGCTCTCCTCCGCGCGCGCGCCCGTGCGTCTCAGCGCGGCCTCGAAGATGGCGGCGTGCGGCTTCGCGGCGCCGGCACGCTCGCTGGTGAGGATCAGGTCGAAGTGCGCGCGGAGGCCGCTCTTCTCGAGCTTCACATGCTGCACTTCCTCGAACCCATTGGTGATGATGTGCAGGCGATGACCCTCAGCAACGCCGAGCAGCATCGCCTGCGCGCCCGGCATGAGCGCGGTCTTCCGTGGGCAGCGCTCCAGATAACTTTCTGACATGCGTTGGGGCAGCCGCCCATCCGTGATGCCGAAGCGTTGGAGCGCCGTGCGGAAGCGCAGCACGCGCAGCACTTCCTTGGGCATGCGCCCTGCGCCGTGCTCGGCCCAAAGCGTGTGGTTGATCTCCTCGAAGGCCGCGATGAACTCCTCGGGGCCCGGCACGCCGCGAGCGGCCAGGCCGTGATCAGAAACCAGTTCACCCAAGGTGGCCCGCGAATTCGTGCGGAAGTCCCACAGCGTGTGGTCCAGGTCGAAGAAGAGGTGTCGGTAACGCTTCATCGCAGGAAGGCCCATGCGGCGCTGAGCGCCACGGACCACGCGGCCACCGTGGCGAGCAGGAAAGGCAGCGTGCGGCGGTCGTGCCGGAAGTACTTCGCCGCGATCAGCGCGGTGAGGGGGATCGAGAGGATCGGCGGCATGATGGCCAGGCCCAGCAGCCCATAGCCGCGCTTGATGCGCACGATGAACCGGTTGGTGCGCGTGAACACGCGCCGGGGCGCCACCCCACGCGCAGCCTTCGCGGCACGTCGTCGGATCGCGCGCAGCCTCAGCCGATCGAGCAAGCGGGCACCGGCCGTGAAGAACGCGGTCATGCCCGCGCATCCGCCGATGGCCAGCAGCAGCACCGTTTCCCAGAACGTATGGTTGAACCCGTACGACACCGCGGCCGCGAAGAGGAACTTCACCACGCTCGTTCCCAGCACCGTGATGATGCCCGTGGCGTCCATCGCTCAGGCCTTGCGCCCGTAAGCCAGGTCTCCCGCATCGCCCAGCCCCGGCACGATGTACGCCTGCGCGGTCATCTCCTCGTCGATGGCGCCGATCCAGAAGCGCGTGCCGGCGGGCAGGTGCAGCTTGGCGTGCTCCAGGCCCTCCAGGCTCGCGATCGCCGATACGACGTGCAGCTGCTTGGGCACGCCCATGCGCAGCAGCGCGCGGTACACCAGCACCATGCTCTGGCCGGTGGCCAGCATGGGGTCGCAGATCACCAGCACACGGTCGTCGAGGCGCGGGCTGCTGAGGTACTCCACCTCGATGTCGAAGCCCTCCTCGCCCTTGCGGTGCTTGCGGTACGCGCTGATGAAGGCGTTGTCCGCGCGGTCGAAGCAGTTGAGCAGCCCTTGGTGCATGGGCAGGCCGGCGCGCAGGATGGTGGCGAGCACCGGTTGCTCCTTCAGCAGTTCCACGCGGGCCGCGCCCAATGGCGTGGTCACCTCGCGCTCTTCGTACTCGAGCGTCCGGCTCAGCTCCAGGGCGAGCGCTTCGCCCACGCGCTCCAGGTTGCGGCGGAAACGCATCGGGTCCTGCTGCACCTCGGCGTCGCGCAGCTCCGCCAGGAAGTGATTCGCCACGCTGCGCTGCTTCGCCAGTTCGAGTACCATGGTCCTAGTTCTTCAGCCATCGCGCCAGGAGCGGCAAGCGGTTGCGGCGCAGGCGAAAGTAGTTCCCGGTGACGGCTCCGAAGCCTTCGTTGAAGCGCGCCACGCTGGGCGTGTTCGATCCGGCGAAATCGAGCAGCGTGCCGGTCGAGGCATGTCGCTCGATCCAATCGTCCGTGATGCGGAACATGGCCTTGGCCCGGTGCCCAGCCTCCGTGTTCGCCGATTTCAGGAGGATCGAGCGCCCTTCCCAAGTGGCGAAGCAGGCGGCTGCCGCCACTTCGTGTTCATCGGAGAGCGCCGCGATGCTGCATTGCCCGCGCTTCATGCCTTCATGCACCACCGCCATGAAATCACTCAGGCCCTTCACGGCGGAAGCGCCGAAGCGTGCGCCCGTGGTGCGACGGAAGAGCGCCTCGAATCCGGCGACGTCAAGCTCTGCTGGCACCATTCCGCTGCCCGCTTCCTTCAGGTTGCGGCGATGGCCCGTGGAATAGCTCGCGCGCATGGTCGCGATGTCGCTCGTCGCGGAGAGCACTTGATTGATCGCGAGCGAGAGGGTCCCGTCATCATCCACGGCGATCATTGCTTCATTCAGGGCGATGTCAACGTATCGGAAGCGCGCAGGCACGGCATCGAGGAAGCGATCGCACAGCTCACCGCTCAATACTGGAGCGAATAGCCCGAGCTGTTGCAGGCCCAGCGGCTGGTAGAGGTAATCGATGCCCCACTTGCGACGGCAAGTGAGCGGCATCATCGCTCCGGAATCATCATCGATGAGCGCTTCCCAGCCAGGACACGCGAGATCCAGCACCCAGCTCTGGGCGTACCAGAGCTTGTTCGCGCAGCGCAGCAGCCGCGCGTCCCACGCGGCCTTGTCGATCTCGTTATGCCGCTGGTGCCGGATCATAGCGCTGCTTCACGGATGATGCTCAGGATCGATTCGCGCCACGCGCGGTTCTTCCCCGTGGTGGCCAGGAAGCTCTCGTGCCAGAGCCCGGTGAAGGTGCCCTTCACGCGCTTCACGGATTCGATGATGGGCCTCACCGCGTCAACCGCTGCCGCAGGATCCAGACGCAGCTTGTCGCGGAGCGTGTTGTCCATCACGGCGAAAGGATGGATAAGGAGGTCCGTTGCCGCATCGCGCTCGAGGTCGTACCAAGCGAATGGCGTGCACGTGCCGGCACGGAATCCCAGCTGGTCATGGCAGCCCATGCTGTGCTCCTCCGTGATGCCCAGCGCGATCGCCTCCCGGAACGTGCGCGGCATGCGATAGCGCAGGAAGTGCTGGCGCGAAAGAGCGATGGGGGTGCCGATGACGCGCTGAAGCCGATCCCGTTCACGCGCCGTGCGTCCTTCAGTCTCGCTCGTGCTGTATGATGGATGGAGCCCGATCTCCGCGCGTGTGGCGAGCCTGCGCAGGTATTCCGTGTACGCCGGGTGTTCCACGGGCACCGCGTGGTCCCATTCACTTCGCTCGGCGGTGAGGATGAATGCGATGCGCCGCTGTGCGGAGGAGGCGAAGTGGTCGAGCAGCTCTGGCTCAAGCTCGAAGGGGTCCGGTCTCCGTCCGCGAAGCACGTTCCATCGCTCGCGCACATCATGTCCCTCGCACTTCACAGCGTCGCGCGCCCATGCGCCGAGCGTGCGCCACAGCGCGCGGCCCTTGTACTTGAAGCCGTTGTCGAGATCGACGGTGATCACCTGCTTGTAGACGCGCGACGGGAGCGGGACGCGCGGGTCCGTGGCGCGCCATCGCTCCGCGAGCAACAGGGCCCACTCATCGACGACGGGCCGATGCAGGCAGCCATGCCGCGCGGCGTGAAAGGCGCTTGTGAGCGCGCGGCCATGCGCATCGCACGGCAGCGCCTGGTACTCCTCCACGCGAGCCAACAAGAAGAACGCGGCCGCGAGCGCATCGAATCCGAGCGCGTCTCCTTCCGTGGGGAAGAGCAGGGGCAGTCCATCGCGCCATGTCAGGGGTGGGTCGAGGACGAGGTCCGCGTTCGACGCGAGATGGCCAGCGGGCCTGAGATGGAACGCGCCAGCGATCGGCGCCGCGCTGTACGTGAGGCAGGGCCGCGCTTCCGGATCCAGTTCATCGGTCGTCTCTGCCCAACGCACCGACCAACCCAGCAGACGCGTGAATAGCTGGTCGGCCGCGTAGCGCGCGCGCGGGCTTTGCCCTTCGATCCAGATGGCGACCGGCTCCACGAGGCTCATCAACGCGGGCAAGGTAGCGGAGCCTGCGCCGCCCGGACCTCAGCAGAGCAATGCGGCGATGCGGTCGGCGGCATGGCCATCGCCATAGAGCGCTGGGCACTTGGGCAGGCCGTCGCGCAGGAAGCGCGATACCGCCGCGCGCATGCGCTCCGGGTCGGCATCGGCGAGCGCGGCCTGGCCATGCGTCACCAGCTCGGTCCATTCCGTCTCGGCGCGCAGCACCACGCAGGGGCGGAGGAAGAAGTAGGCTTCCTTCTGCACGCCGCCGCTGTCGGTGAGCACCAGCCGCGCATGGCGCTCGAGTTGGATCATGTCCAGGTACCCGACCGCCGGAACCACGCGCAACTCGTTGGGGAAAGCGGCCGCTGGATCAAAGCCGGACTCGGCCAGGCGCTGACGGGTGCGCGGATGCATGGGCAGCACCACCGGAAGCGCATGGTCGCGCGCGATGCTGGCCAGCGCATTCACGATAGCGCCCAGCCGCGCCGGATCATCCGCGTTGTAGTTGCGATGGACCGTGGCGAGGAAGTACTTGTCTGCTTCCACGCCCAGACCTTGCAGAATCCTCGACCGTTCAGCAGCCACTTCGGCGAATCGCAGCGTGCTGTCCAGCATCACGTCGCCGGTCATTGAAACATGCGGCATGCTCGTGAGGGGTGCGCTGATGCGCTCCGAGCCGATCCCTTCACGGGCGAGATTCGCCACGGCCTCATCCGTAGGGCAGAAGAGCCATTCGGAGCAGTGGTCACAGAGCACGCGGTTGGCCTCCTCCGGCATGGCATCGTTCCAGGAGCGCAATCCAGCCTCCACGTGCGCCACGGGCACGCGCGCTTTGTTCGCCGCGATCGCTCCGGCGAGAGTGCTGTTCGTGTCGCCATACACGATCACCGCATCGGGTCGCTCCTCGGCAAGCACGCGCGCGCCTCCGATGATCATCTGCGCGATCTGCTCGGCGCGAGGCCCTGAGCCCATGCCGAGCTGGAAGCGGGGTTCCGGGATGCCTAGCTCATCGAAGAAGACGGTGCTCATCCCCGCATCGTAGTGCTGCCCGGTGTGCAGCAGCGCATGTTCAGCGTCCCCGCGCCGCGCGATCGCATGATGTACAGCCGCGGCCTTGATGAACTGCGGCCGGGCGCCCACCACGCTCAACAACTTCCTCATGGCAGCATGCCGTTGTCGGCGAAGCTGTAGTAGCCGGTGCCGCCCACGATCAGGTGGTCCTGCACGGTGAGGTCGAGCAGGCGGGCGCCGTCGGTGAGCTTGCGTGTGAGTTTGATGTCCTCCTCGCTGGGGCGCAGCTGGCCGCTGGGATGGTTGTGGCACAACAGGAGGCAGGAGGCGCGCTTGTCCAGAGCGGTCTTGAAGATGAGTTTGGGATCGGCCACGGTGCCGTGCATGCCGCCGCTGCTGATGGACACAAGCTCGAGCAGGCGGTTCCCACGATCGAGCAGGATGAGCCAGAACTCTTCATGGGGCAGGTCGGCCAGCTTGCTGCGGATCAAATCGAATGCGCTCGCGCTGGTGGCGATGAGCGGGCGCACCGCGGCTTCGCCCTCACGCCGCCTTCTGCCGAGTTCCAGCGCAGCTGCAATGGCGATGGCTTTCGCTTCGCCCATGCCTTTCGGTTCCGTCAGATCACTCACGCCGAAGGAGCCCAGACGGTGCAGGTCGTTGCCGGCCTTCGCGAGGATGCGCTTGGCCAGGTCAAGGGCGCTCTCGGCGCGCGACCCGGATCTGATCAGGATGGCCAGCAGTTCAGCGTCCGAAAGCGCGCGGGCGCCGAGGCGCATGAGCTTCTCGCGCGGGCGGTCATCGCTGGCCCATTGGCGGATCGGGATGCGGCTCTCCTCGCTCTCTGGCATGGGTTCAAACGAACAGGTCCCCGCAAGCGAGGACCTGTCCAAGGTAGGGGCGTGGCGCTTATTTCAAGGCGTTCACGTGCTTCTTCACGGACGACTTGAGGTTGGCAGCCTTGTTCTTGTGGATGATGTTGCGCTTTGCCAGCTTGTCGAGCACGGCTGTGATCTCAGGCAGCAGCTTTTCCGCAGTTGCTTTCTCCTTGGTATCGCGCAAGGCCCTCACCGCGTTGCGGGTGCTCTTGTGCTGGTAGCGGTTGCGGGTGTTGCGGGTCTCGGTCTGCCGAACGCGCTTCAATGCGGACTTGTGGTTGGCCATTGCTATGCTCTTCCGGTGGAAATGGGCCGCGAATATAGGCGCCTCCGTGAAACTGGCGGCCAATCCGCAGGCCGTAAGCCAGGGCAGCCCTCAGTAGGCCATCTCGTCCCGGCCGAACATGTTGGTCACGGTCTTCAGCACGATCCGCAGATCCAGCCAGAACGACCAGTTCTCCAGGTACCACACGTCCAGTTCCACGCGGCGCTCCATCAGCTCGGGTGTGCGGGTCTCCCCACGGAGGCCGTTCACCTGGGCCCAGCCGGTGATGCCCGGGCGCACGAAGTGGCGCACCATGTACTTGTCGATGATGTCGCGGTACTGTTCGTTGAGGCGCAAGGGGTGGGGGCGGGGGCCCACCACGCTCATGTGGCCCAGCAGCACATTGATGAACTGGGGCATCTCGTCGAGGTTGCTGCCGCGGAGGAAGCGGCCGATGCGAGTGACGCGCGGGTCGTCCTTGGTGGCCTGCTTGGAATCGGCCTCCTTGTTCATGCGCATGCTGCGGAACTTCCAGCACACGAACTCCTTGTTGTCGCGGCCCAGACGCATCTGCTTGAAGAACACCGGACCGCGGCTGGAGAGCTTGATGAGCAGCGCCAACAGCGGGAAAAGCCAGGTGAACACGAAGAGGATCACGGCAGCGGAGAAGGCGATATCGAAGGTCCGCTTCAAGCGCCGGTTGATCGTGCGGTCCAGCGGCTCCTTGCGCAGTTTGCTCACGGGCACCGCGCCGTGGAACTCCAGATCGCTGGTCTTCACCACGGGGATGAAGCTCTCGGCGCTGGGGATCACGCGGAAGCGGATGGTGTTGCGCTCGCAGAACTCCATGAGATCGGTGATCTCTTGTTTCCGCGTGCCGGGCAGCGCGCAGTAGAGGATGTCGATCCGGTTCTGCACGGCGTACGAGCGCACGGCCTCCACGTCGCCCATGCGGTGCTTGGCAAGCAAGCCGCTCACGGCCTCGTCGGTGAAGATGCCTCGGAAGCGGTAGCCCCGCACGGTCTGGTCCTCGCAATAGCGGAAGATCTCCTCGGCGGCGGGGCTCTGGCCCACGATCACCAGATCCTTCACCGAGGTGAGCGGCTCAAAAGAGAGCACCTTGTTCAGGCCGCTCTGCACCTGGTTCAACGACCGCTTGCGGGTGCGCAGCAGAGCTGCAAGCTCTTGCGCCATATCGCTGCTGCCGTTCGGGCCTCCGTTGCTAGTGGTCTTGATCCGCTCCATGCGCGCTCTGGTCTGCGTAGTTGAGTTGGCGGGTTGCGGTCGGTATTGGGGTGGGCAAATCTAGGCTCCTCCTTCCGAAAGTGTCAAGTTGGTCGATAATATTTACTGATTCGTCGATTCGTCCGAGATGCGATGGTTCAATTCGGGGCTTTCTATTGCTGAGTATCAGGTCACGAGCGGGTTCGCTTCCTATCCGGCACCCCGGTCATTTTGCTTGAATGAATCGGTGAGCTTCAGCCAGAGGAAGATGGAGTTGGTCACCAAGTACCGTTTCCAAAGTCTCTTTGGCTCCAAGGCCAGACGGAACAGCCACTCCAACGACAGGTCCCGCATCCACTTCGGCGCCCGCTTGTCTATTCCAGCATAAAGCAGGAAGGCTCCGCCTAGTCCGACCATGGTGGCCGTGGTCAGCGACTTCATCAGCGCCATGAAGCGTTCCTGCTTGGGGCATCCGAGCGAAACCATCACCACACCGGCGCCCGAAGTGGTGATTCTCGCCGCCTCAGCACCCAATTCCAGCTGCTCAAGGGGGCCGAACGGTGGTGCGTGCCGCCCCGCGATGCGGATACTCGGCAACTCGCGCTTGGCCCGGGCGACGATCAGATCTTGCGTGCGTGGATCACCGCCGTAGAGGAAGACCGCGATGCCTTCATCCGCGCATCGCTGCAACAAGGCTGGCATCAGGTCGTTCCCGGCCACGCGCTCCTGCTCCAGGCGATGCCGGCTCCGGAGAGCGTTGAGAACGGGCATCCCGTCCGGAGTGGCCAGATCGGCATTTTTCACAACAGCCGCGAACTCCGGGTCCCTTGCCTCCACAGTCATGTGCGCGTTCACGCAGCACACATAGGCGCCGACGCCGGATCGGGCCAGCGCGATGATTGAATCGGCCTGCTGCCGGAAGGTGCCCGTGGTGATATCCACGGTGAGCACCGGCCTTTTCGGCAGCGGTTCGATACCGGTCTCGGGGGTTCTCAAGGCGCTCAGCATCTCGGCCATGGGCCACGCTTCTACGCTGCATCGCCAGCGATGTTGGGTTAAAGCTGGACTAAACGGCCAGCCTGCCCGGCAACGGTGACTTGGTGACCCCGGCAGGATTCGAACCTGCAACCAACAGAACCGGAATCTGTCATTCTATCCAGTTGAACTACGGGGCCAGCGGGCGGCGAAGATACTTGCCCACCGTGAGCGGCCTGATCAAGGCGATGCGCGCCGAAGCCCCAATGCATAGGCGGGCAGGTCGGTCTGCAAGCGGACCGGCCTCAAGCTCAAGGCATGGCGATGGCTCCATTCACTCGCTGTGCCGAAGAGGGTGAGCGCCAGGCCAGCTTGCTTGATCTGCGCGGCTTGCTGCGCATCGACGCGGTCGTAAGCCAAGGTGATTCCGACGCACCCCGTAGCCTTCGCGCGCTCGATAGCGGTATCGAAAGACGGCGCGTACAGAAATGCCGGGAAGCCCGAGCGCTTCGTTGTGAGGAGGTGCAGGAAGTCCTCGGTCTGGCAATCGACCAGAAGCCGCCCCTTCAGCGCTTGATGATCCTCGATCGCGAGCACCGCATCGGTGAAGGCGTGCAGGTAGCCCCACCAGTCGCCTTCGGTGATGAGCTTGCAGTCGAGGGTGAAGTCAGCAGCCGGGAATGCGAAGGCTGCTTCGAGGAGCAGACTGTCGATTCGAACGAGCGGGAATGACGCATCGCCGTGGATGGAAGGACAGCTTTTCAGATCTTCCCAGCGGTGCGCGTTCACAATGCCCGTGCAGGCCGTGCCTTCTTCGATCCGCAAGGGATGGAGCGCCACAAGGACGCTGTCGGCGGTCAGCTGGGCGTCGAGTTCAATGCCGTCCGCACCAATCGAGAGCGCGCGCAACAAGCTCTCCCTGCTATTCAGGGGGTTCTCTGCATCGACGCCTGATCCTCCATGGCCGATGATCCGCGTGTCACCGGGGTCGGGTGGCGCGCAACCTGCGAGCAGGAGCCAGGCGAGGAGCGCGTTCCGCATGCGCCGAAGTAAGCGGTTGGCCGATCACTACTCGCCCACGCGTGTAAGTAAGGGGCAGGCGAGCAGGGTGGAGGGGGCCACCATGGGCTCGTCAAGTGGCGGCGCTGAGCCGTACCGGTCAAGCATGACCCGTTGCACGACAGGATCGCCCAAGTGGTACGAGCGCATGGGCATGGGATCGCACAGGCGAACGCCGAGCGCCCGCTCGAAGACTTTCCACACCAGTTCCGAGCAGTAGATCAACTCATCGCTCCAACGGAACTCCAAATCGTAGCCCACGCCCAGGAACGGCTTGATCGCGCCGCGCAGCCTCTCGATGTCCATCGCGCCGAGCGGTCTCCCATCCTTCAGGTAGCGCATCACCATGTACGCGCCATCGCCCTGCTCGATCCACTCGGCCAACGGCGTGCGTTTCACGGGGCCCACCGCTTCGACCACCACCCACTTGCCGCGCTCGAGCATGGCCATGCCCACATGGGTCCAAGCGCTGCCTGTGGCCAATTGGAGCGCATGGCCTTGCTCGCCTCCGATGTGCTGGAAGAGGAGGTCGCCCTCGTGCAACTCAACGGGGGCCTGAGCGGTGGCGATGCCTGCAGTGAAGGCGAATGCGGTAATAATTGACGTGCGATGCGCGATCATCTGGCGAGTGGCTTGAATCATCAATGCGCGAACTCCAGCTTGTAACTGGCCGGATTTCCACGTTCATCGGTGACCACCAATTTGAATTCCTTCCGCCCAGCGCCTTCGGTGTGCTTATCGAAGCTGTGCGTGAGGGTCTTGGTCTTCGGGTCGTACTCCAATAGGATCCATTCGCCGTTGATGGTGCCCTGCCAACTGCCGATGCCGCTGAGGTTGTCGGCGATCCGCAAGCTGAAGCCCTTGCGGCCTTTCATGTCGGAACGCAGATCGGCGTTGGTGATCACCGGTGGAATGGTGTCGAGCAGCACCGTGTACGTGCCGAAGGACTTTACTGGCGCCGTGATCCAGCCATCCGCCCAGCTGCCACCCACGGAGGCGGCCACAGAGCCATCGGCATCCAAGCGCGCGATAAGAGCCTTTGCTGGCTTGTTCGTGCTCACCGCGATGCTCAGGTCGGCCGCTGCATGCAGCGGCACGAGCGGATCACCGATGGCATGCGCGGTGCTGAGCGAGCGCGCCGGGCCAGGCTTGCCCGCATAAGTCACAAAGGCGTCGTCGTACAGCGCATTCGCCGGCAGCAGGAACCGCACGCCCGGCTCCTCGATCCGGTTGGCGGCATCGTAGCGGAAGAGGCTGCCAAGGGTCTCCGCCATCGGCCATTGTCCTGCTTCCTTCGCATCGGCGCCACGCAGGGTGAAGCGCAGCTCGCTCCTGTTCCCGTTGGCATCGGTGACGATCACGAGCACCGCGCGTTCCTCGCCGGGCGACAAGACGATGCGGCCTTGTGCCTGTTCCGTGCCGTAGATCCGCAGTTTGTTGTTCGGCAGCCTGTAGCAGCGGTGGTAATCCATCTTCCGGCCCTTGGACAATTCGTAGTCCATGTGCGCATTGCAATAGCGGTTGTGGCTGAATTCAACATGATCCAATAACGCGCTGAAGCAGGCCTCGCTGTCCACGAGCACTTCGATGCTGCGAACACCGCATTTGGCGCCGCCGCTGTCGTAGCGGTCGATGGTGTTCACCGCGATGCCGATGGTGCCATAGGCGAGAGGCTTTCCCTTCAAAGTGAAGCGCCCGCCCGATCCTTGGGTCGCATAGTCCACGGCCTTCTCCGGATATGGGGGCAGCTTGGAGCTATCGTTGAGTGCATAGAGCCTCACGCCGAGAATCTCCGGCGGCAGGTGGTCGGGGACGCGCATGCCGAAGGTCTCGGGATCGAGCGCGACTTGATCGGAAGTGCGCCGCACTTCGAAATGGAGATGCGGGCCGCCGCTGCCCCCGGTATTTCCGCTGAGCGCGAAGACCTCGCCTTGCTTCAAAGGCAGTGCGCCTTTCTCCGGCGTCCAATCGATGCTGAAGTCCTTGCGCCGGTACTGCTGGTCCAGGCACGCGCTGCCAACGGCACCCGTGAGTTGCTGAAGGTGCCCGTAAACCGTGGTGTGGCCATCGGCATGGTCGATGTAAACGGCCTTACCGTACCCAAAGGGGCTGATCTTGATCCGGCTCACCCATCCATCGGCCACGGCACGCACGGGGATGCCCTCACGGCTCTGGGTGCGCAGGTCAAGCCCGGTGTGGAAGTGATCGGATCGGGGCTCCATGAAATTCCCAGCCAGTTCCAGCGGGATATCCATCGGCGCGATGAAGGCTGCTGTGCGAACGGGGGCCTGTCCGCGCGAATCGATTCCGAACAAGGCGCTGAAGAACAGGAACTTGAATCTGTGCCGATGAAGCATGTGATTCGGGTGAAGGCGACTGCCCGCTGTCGGAATCGACGCGCGTAGGGGCAAGTCTATTCGCGGCGGCATCGGCATTGGGGGTGCTTCGTGGAATGAATGGCTAACACCATGAGGTTCAAACAAAATGCCGGTGCGCTGGGAGGGTGCGGCTATCTTCGGCCCGGACCACGAATCGTTCAACCCAAATTCAACTCATGCAGACGCTGATTGACCGCCTGGAGCACCTGAAAAGCCGCGTCTCCTCCTTGATGAAGGAGCACAAGGCTGCACAGGACCGGGTGGCCACCTTGGAGCACAGCAGCCGCGAACAACAACGCAAGGCCGAAGTGCTGCAGGAGCGGATCAGTGAGTTGGAGAAGGAGAACGAGGTCCTCCGGAGCGCCAAGGCCGCCCATGAAGCGGCCGTTCCGGGAGCGAAGGAACGGATCGACGAACTCGTTCAAGAGATTGACCGCTGCCTGGAGGTGATCCAGAACTAAGCGTCAGCCAAGAGCATGGAAGACCGATCCATCAGCGTCGAACTCGCCGGGCGTGCCTATCCGCTGTCCATACAACAGTCGGAGGAAACGCACGTGCGGCGGGCCGTGGACGAGATCAATGAGAGCATCGACCGCTTGAAGGCGGGCTACCCCCTCACCGACAAGCAGGACCTGCTGGCCATGGCCGCGCTCGAAGTCACCGTGCGCGCCCTCAACAGCAACACCTCCAAGCAGCAGGCCCAGGCGGCCGCGCTGGTGGAGGAGATCGAACAACTGCTCGGCGATCCTCGGACCTGACGCACATCGCTCCCGGGCCGCAGGAGGCCCATCGTGGTCCGCGAAAAACGTGGACCCATGAACATCGACCTCATCAGCATCCTCATCGGTGCGCTCTCCGGCCTGGTGGTCGGCGGCATCATCGTCTTCATCGCCCTCAACGGCCTCTCCAAGAAGCGCAGGCAATTCATGCTCAAGGAGGCCGAAGCCGAAGGCGAAGCTCTCAAGAAGGACAAAATCCTGCAGGCGAAGGAGAAGTTCCTTCAACTCAAGGAGCAGCACGAGAAGGAGGTGCGCGAGCGTGAGCGCAACGTGCAGCAAGCCCAAGAGAAAGCCAAGCAGCGCGAGCAGCAACTGAGTCGCCAGCAGCAGGACCTGGCCAACAAAGAGAAGAACACCGACCGCCTGAAGGATGAGCTGGAGCAGAAGCTGAGCGGCGTGGAACGCCGGCGCGAGGAGTCCGAAAAGATGCACGCCAATCAGGTGGCCCTCCTGGAGAAGCTCAGCGGCATGAACGCCGAGGAAGCCAAGAAGCAGATCGTGGACAGCCTCAAGGACGAGGCGCGCACGGCCGCCATGGCCCACATCAAGGAGGTGCAGGAGGAAGCCAAGGTGAACGCCAACAAGGAGGCCAAGCGCATCGTCATCCAGACCATCCAGCGCGTGGCCACGGAACACGCCATCGAGAACAGCGTGAGCGTGTTCCACATCGAGAACGATGACGTGAAGGGGCGCGTGATCGGACGGGAAGGCCGCAACATCCGCACCCTGGAGGAGCTCACCGGCGTGGAGATCATCGTCGATGACACGCCCGGCGCCATCATCCTCAGCTGCTTCGATGCCGTACGACGTGAAGTGGCGCGACTGGCCCTGCACCAATTGGTGAAGGACGGTCGCATCCATCCGGCACGCATCGAGGAGATCGTGGCCAAGACCAAGAAGCACCTCGAGGAGGAGATCATGGAAGTGGGCAAGCGCACGTGCATCGATCTGGGCGTGCATGGCCTGCACAACGAGCTCATCCGCATGGTGGGCCGCATGAAGTACCGAAGCAGCTACGGGCAGAACCTGCTCATGCACAGCCGCGAAACCGCCAACCTCAGCGCCATCATGGCTGCCGAGCTGGGTCTGAATCCCAAGGCCGCCAAGCGCGCCGGCCTGCTGCACGATATCGGCAAGGTGCCCGACGAGGAACCCGAATTGCCGCACGCGCTGCTGGGCATGAAGCTGGCGGAGAAGTACGGCGAGAAGCCCGATGTGTGCAACGCCATCGGCGCGCACCACGACGAGATCGAGATGACCACCTTGCTCTCGCCCATCATCCAAGCGTGCGATGCCATCAGCGGGGCACGGCCCGGAGCGCGCCGCGAGGCCGTGGAAGCCTACATACAGCGCCTCAAGGATCTGGAGAGCCTGGCCATGAGCTACCAGGGCGTCACCAAGGCCTTCGCCATACAGGCCGGCCGCGAGCTGCGCGTGATGGTGGAGAGCGAGACGATCACCGACCAGCAGAGCGACGAGATCAGCATGAGCATCGCC
>CAZFBP010000024.1:10477-19863 GCA_964517255.1 uncultured Chryseobacterium sp. | reverse complement strand
GGCGGCCTTGGGATCCGCAGCGGCGGCAGCGCCAGCGGCGGGAGCGGCGGCGCCGGCAGCAGCGGCCGCGGCGGCATCCGGAGTCGCGGCCACCTCTTCCACCTTCTTCGGCACCTTCACCGAGGCCACCACTTCCTCTGGGCGGTGCAGCGGAGTGATGCCTTGGAGCTTCAGGTCGCCGATGTGCAGGCTCTGGTTCAACTGCATTCCGGTCACGTCCACTTCGATGCGCGAGGGGATGGCGTTGGGCAGGCCCTTCACCACGATCTTGCGCATGGGCTGGTTCAATTTGCCGCCATCGCGCACGCCGGCCGGCTGGCCGTTCAGGCGCACGGCGAGCTCCACCTTCGCCTCGCGGTCCTCCTTCATCTCCATGAAGTCCACGTGCACCACGCGGTCGCTGACCGGGTGGAACTGCTTCTGGTGCATCATGGCGAGGGTCTTGGCGCCATCGATCACCAGGTCGATGCCGTTGATCTCGGAGGTGAAGACCACCTTGCGGAGCTCGGCCTCGTCCACGCTGAAGTGGGTGACGCCTGTGCCGCCGTAGAGCACGCAGGGCACGCGCTTGGCGCGGCGCAGCTGGGCGGCGCTCTTGGTGCCGGTCTGTTGGCGGGCATTGCCGCTGAGTTCGATTCTGTTCATGGGGCAGGGGTGTTACGCGATGATGAAGTGGCTGCTGATGCTCTCGTGGCTGCGCACGCGGCGGATCACATCGGCGAAGAGCTGTGATACGCTGAGCACTTTGATCTTGCTGGTCTGCGCGAGCTTCTCGGCAGAAATGGGGATGGTATCGGTGACGATGAGCTCGGCGAGGGCGCTCTTCTCGATGCGTTCGCAGGCCTCGCCGCTGAGCACGGCGTGCGTGCACACCGCGCGCACGCTGGTGGCGCCGAGGTCCATCATCATGTCCGCGGCCTTGGTGAGCGTGCCGGCGGTGTCGATCATGTCGTCCACGAGCACCACGTTCTTGCCCTTCACGTCGCCGATCACCGTCATGCGCTCGATCTGGTTGGCCACCTTGCGCTGCTTGTAGCAGATGGCCATGTCGCAGCCCAAGTGCTTGCTGTAGGCGTTGGCGCGCTTGGTGCCGCCGGTATCCGGAGCAGCCATCACCAGGTCCGGCAAGGCCATGGCCTTGATGTGCGGCAGGAAAATGGTGCTGGCGAAGAGGTGATCGACCGGCACCTCGAAGAAGCCTTGGATCTGGTCTGCGTGCAGGTCCATGGTCATGATGCGGTCCACCCCGGCGGCGGTGAGCATGTTGGCCACCAGCTTGGCGCCCACCGAGACGCGGGGCTTGTCCTTGCGGTCCTGCCGGGCAAAGCCGAAGTAGGGCATCACGGCCACGATGCGCTTGGCGCTGGCGCGCTTGGCCGCGTCCACCATGAGCAGCAGCTCGAAGAGGTTGTCGCTGGGCGGGAAGGTGCTCTGCACAATGAAGACCAGCTCGCCGCGCACGGTTTCCTCGAAGCTGGGCTGGAATTCGCCATCCTTGAAACGCGCCACGCTCACCTCGCCCAAGCGCTCGCCGCTGGCCGCAGCGATCTGCTCGCTCAGGTACTTGGTGGCGGTACCGCTGAAGATCTTGGCGCTCTCGAGCATGGCCCTGATTCCCGAAATGGGCCGCGAATGTAGCGATCCTCAGCGGGTTATCAACACCTGTGGGCGGTGCCGAGCACCGGGGCGAGGATACCTTCGTCCCCCGCCAAGTCCGCTCTTTCCGTGGGCCCCAGCATGACCAAACGCCCTTCCTCGCGCCCTTCCCGCCCAGACCCCTCTCCATCCCGCCTTGCCCAAGATGTCCTGGCCGCCATCCGACGGTCCGGCCATGCAGGCATCACCAGCCAGCAGCTAGCCTTACAGCTGGGCTTCAAGGACAAGGGCCAGCGCTACCTGCTCTTCGATGCCATTGACGCACTGCTTGACGAGGGCCGGATAGACAGCGGCAAGAAGGGCCGCTACACCGCGCAGGGGGGCAAGGACAGTGTGGAAGGCCGCATCGACATCATCGCGAGCGGCGCCGGGTACGTGCGCGTGGAGGGCGGCGAGGAGGACATCTTCGTCCACAACAAGAATTTGGGCGTGGCGCTGCACGGCGACCGCGTGCTGGTGAAGGTGATGAGCAGCCGCGGCTTACGCGCCGAGGGCAAGGTCCTGAGCATCCTGGAGCGCCGACGGACTGAATTCGTGGGCACCATTCATAAGCAGCAGGGACGCCTCATGCTGGTGGCCGATGACCAGCGCGTGCAGCGACCCTTCTTCATACCGCCGCACGAGAGCCTCAATGCGCAAGAAGGCGACAAGGCGATCATCGCCCTGGGCGAATGGAAGGACAGCCGCGACATCCCGCGCGGCAAAGTGACGCGCGTGCTGGGCCGCGCCGGCGAGCACCATGTGGAGATGCACGCCATCCTCGCGGAGTTCGGCCTGCCGCTCGATTTCCCCGAGAGCGTGCAATTGGCCAGCGAGAAGATCAGCAATGGCGTAACGCCCGAAGAGATCGCCAAGCGCCGTGATGTGCGCGCCATTCCCACGATCACCATCGACCCCGATGACGCCAAGGACCTGGACGATGCGCTGAGCGTGCGCCGCCTGGAGAATGGGCATTGGGAAGTGGGCATTCACATCGCCGACGTGAGCCATTACGTGACCCCGCGCAGCGTGATCGATATGGAGGCCGCGAACCGCGCCACCAGCGTTTACCTCGTTGATCGCGTGGTGCCCATGCTGCCAGAGAGCCTCAGCAACGACCTCTGCTCGCTCAACCCCAACACCGACAAGCTAAGCTTCAGCGCCATCTTCGAGATGGATGAGCGGGCACGGATCAAGAGCGAATGGTTCGGTCGCACGGTGATGCGCTCACAGCGCCGTTTCGCGTATGCCGAAGCGCAAGCCATCATCGACGGTGGAGAAGGCGACTTCACGAACGAAGTGCTCACCCTGCACCAACTCGCGCAGGTGATGCGCAGAGAGCGGATTGAGAATGGCGCGCTGGAGATCGGCGGCAACGAGGTGAAATTCAGGCTGGACGAGCAGGGGCGTCCGCTCGGCGTGTACGAGAAGGTGATGGGCCCGGCGAATTGGCTGATCGAAGAATTCATGCTGCTCGCGAACAAGCGCGTGGCGGCGTGGGTGAACAAGAAGAAGGGCGCCGCGGCGCCGCCTTTCGTTTACCGCGTGCACGACTTGCCCGACCCGGAGAAAATCGAGCAGTTGCGTGCGCTGGCGAAGAGCTTCGGGCACAATCTCTCAGTGGCCAAGGGCGAGGACCTGCCGCACGCGATCAACCGCCTCTTGCAGGACGTGCGCGGTAAAGACGAAGAGAACACCATCAAGCAAGTGGCCATCCGCAGCATGGCCAAGGCGATCTACAGCACGGAGAACATCGGTCACTACGGACTGGCCTTCGAGCATTACACGCACTTCACCTCCCCCATCCGCCGCTATCCGGATCTGCTGGTGCATCGCGCCATGGCGCACTACCTCGCTGGCGGCAAGCACCTGGACCGCGACGCGCTCGATGTGAGCTGCAGGCACAGTTCGCGCATGGAGAAGCAGGCGGCCGATGCGGAGCGGGCGAGCATCAAGTACAAGCAGGCCGAGTACCTGCTGGCACGCATCGGGCAGGAGTTCGATGGCATCATCAGCGGGCTCACGAACTGGGGCATCTATGTGGAGCTGCGCGAGAGCCGGTGCGAGGGTTTGATCCAGATGCGCGAGCTGCCCGGCGATGTGTTCAAGTTCGACCAGCAGCGATACGTGGTATCCGGTCACCGCACGGGGCGCAAGTTCCGCCTGGGCGATGAAGTTACCGTGGTCGTCAAAGCGGTGGACATGGACAAGCGCACGGTTGATCTCGTGCTTGCGGGCGAATCGCGCGAACCGGTGACGAGTTCGGGCAAGTTCGAGCGCAAACCCTCAAAGAAGAAGCCCGGACGACGGTGATCCTCCGGGCTTCGGCGCGCAGGGCGCTCGCTAGACCAGGTTAAGGCGCTTGGAAAGGTCGTCCTTGTAGCTGCCCCCGATGGGGATCACCTTCTTGTCGTTCTCGAGGATGAGGTTGGGCTGGTCGATGGCCGTGATCTTGTCCACGCGCACGATGAAGCTGCGGTGCACGCGGATGAACTCGTTCTCCGGCAGCTTCGCCTCGATGTCCTTCATGGTGCTGTGCACGGTGTATCGCGTGTTCAGCAGGTTGATCACCACGTAGTCCTTCAGCGCCTCCACGAAGTAGATGTCCTTGGTGTTGAGCTTCACCAGCCGGCTGTTGCTCTTCACGAAGAGGATGTCCTTGTTGCTGTCCTTATTCTCCACAAGGGCATAGAGCATGTCGCGCTCCTTGAGCACCTCGGTCTCCTTCTTGTGCTTGTACAGGGCCATCTCGATTGACGTGTGGATGTCGATCTCCTTGAACGGCTTGATGATGTAACCGTAGGGCTGCGTCACCTTCGCCTTGGCCAACGTGCTCTCGTCGGCATACGCCGTGAGGAAGATCACCGGGATGTTGGCCTCCTTGCGGATGGCCTCGGCGGCATCGATCCCGCTCATCTCGCCCTTGAGCATGATGTCCATGAGGATGATGTCGGGCACGTGCTCTCGCGCCAGCTCCACGGCCTGTTCGCCGGTGCTGGCGGCCCCCACCACATGGTAGCCCAGCTTCTTGAGGCTGTGCTGGATGTCCTTGCTCACGATGCTCTCGTCCTCAACGACCAGTACGTTCGTCTGCGCCATGTGCTTTCGGGTTGACCCGTTCAAAAGTAAGTAAATAGCTCACCCCGCCTTGGCTGGCGCGCTGCATGCGGCCATCGAGCTGCGAGGTGAGCAGTTGTATGAGTTCCAGTCCGAGGCCGCCATCGGTTGCTTCGTTGAACGATTCCGGAAGGCCGGGGCCATTGTCGCTCACCTCCACCCGAACCTGCTCGCCGGCCAGGCGCAGCGCGATGCGGATGGCGCCATGTCGGCCGTCCGCGAAGGCGTGCTTGAGTGCGTTGCTGATGACCTCGTTGAGGATGAGGCCGCAGGGCATGGCCTGGTCGATGCTCAGGCGAACGGTCTCCATCTCGAGGTCCAGCTCCACGCGTCCCGTGGTGCTATAGCTGAGCATGAGGTTGCGCGCGAGGCCGTCGATGTACTCGGCGAGGTCGATGCTGCTGAACTGCTTGGTCTGGTAGAGGCTCTCGTGGATGAGCGCCATGCTGCGCACCCGGTCCCGGCTATCGTGCAGGATCTCACGCACCTTGGGGTCGAGGCCGTCGCGCTCCCCCTGCAGCTTGGCGATGCTGCTGATCACCTGCAGGTTGTTCTTCACGCGATGGTGCACCTCCTTCAGCAGCACCTCCTTCTCCGCGAGGCTGATCTCTATGGCGCGCTGTGCCTGTTTACGGTCGGTGATGCCGTAGGCAAGGCAGGAGACCTCCACCACCTCACCGTCCACCACGATCGGGTTGAGGAAGTTCTCCACCCAGGCGGGGTCGCCGTTGAGGTCCAGGAGCTCCACCTCGAATTGCTGCGGCTTGCCACGAAGGGCGGCTGCGTAGTGCGCCAGGTGCTGCTTGGCCATTCCTGGTTTCACGCGCTGCGCCATCCGGTCGGCGAACGCATCGCCAAGGGCGAAGCGTAGCCCGTGGAGCTCCTCTATGCTTCTGCGGAAGTGCTCGTTGAAGGAGGTGAGCCGGAACTCGCGGTCCAAGGTCCAGATCATCATGTTCGCGGAGCTCTCGAATATGGCCTTGAGGCGCGCGGCCTGCTCGCGCACGGTATCCTCGGCCTCCTTCTGCTCGGTGATCTCGTGCCCGATGCCGAAGACCTCCTCCACGCTGCCGTCGGTGGCGAAGACCGGGCTGAGGAAGACCTCGTTGCAAACACGATTGCCGACGGTGTCGGTGCGGTCGGTCTCGAAGCGGAGCGGTTGCCCATCGAAGGCCGCGCGGTACTTCTCTTCCCAAAAGGCGTGGTACTCATCACTGGCGAAGCGCGCGCGTGGCTGTTCCGGGTCAAGGTTGACCTCGGGCTCCACGCCGTAGAGCCGCTGGATCATGGCCGCATAGCCCTTGTTGAATGAGGTGAGCCGCAACCCCTTGTCGATGGACCAGAACATGTGCTCGCTGCTCTCGAAGAGCGCGCGCATCTGGGCCTCGTGCTCCTGCGCCTGCTGCCGGGCGGCGAGCTCGTGCGTGATGTCGCGGAAGATGCTGCGCGTGGCTTCCGGCCTCCCGTCGCGCGAGCGTAGGTTGGTGGTGCCCTCCACGATGACCGTGCGTCCGTCCTTGGCGCGGAACACCGCACGGATGGCGCCGACGGGCTCTCCGCGCAGCACGCGCGCGAAGTGGTCCTTGCAGGCGTCGATGTGGTCGGGGTGCACCACGTCCCAGATGGTGAGCGCTCGGAGGTCCTGCTCATCGTAGCCAAGCGCCGAGCGCCAGGAGTTGTTGACGTATTCGAACCGGCCGTCGCCACGCACGCTCTGGATCAGGTCGGTGGCGTTCTCGAAAAGGTCGCGGTAGCGCTCTTCACTGGCCTGCAGCGCTTCTTGATCGTGCTTCATGCGCGTGATGTCGCGCGACACGCCCATGGCGCCGATCAAGCGCCCCTCTTCATCGAAGAGGCGCGAGGCGGCCAGATAGCTGATGAATACGTTGCCGAACTTGTCCACATTGCGCACCTCGCCGGCATACACGCCGTGCCGCTCCAATTCGGTTTGCACGCGCGCGTACTCGGCGGGCTCCGCGTATAGTTGGGTCGTGTCCTTGCCAAGCACCTCCTCGGCCTCGTAGCCGAAGCGGACGCTGGCGGCCGGATTGTACTCGGTGATGCGGCCCTGCTGGTCGCCGGCCATGATCATGTCCAGTGAGCTGTCGATCAGGCTGCGTGCGAAGCGTCGCGAACGACGGAGCTCATCCTGCGTGCGCCGGTGCATCTCAATCTCTTCGCGAAGCACCGTGTTCACCTCTTGCGCGATCTGCAGCTGCACGCGCTCCTTGATCAACCGCTCATGGGTGGCGTGGTCGTGGATCGTTACCTGCGCCGCCGCTTTTCCCTCGTACAGCGTGGGCGAGCACAACAGCAGGAACTCGCGCGGCGGTCCGCCCGTGATCCGCGCGACGCCCTCTGATGGCGAACCCACCTCCGCTCGAAGAATCGCATCCACAGGTGCTTCGCCGCCGCTGGCTTCGAATATCGCCCTGACGCTTTTCCCAACGGGCGTGTCGGTGAAGAGGAGCAGCGCCGAAGGGTTGGCGAATCGCACACGGCCATCCTGCACGATCATCAGGCCATCGTGCATGCGGTCCACCAGGTCCCGGTAGCTCGCCGTGATGGCCCGCTGCGATTCCTGCGCCTCCTTGAGCGCGCTGATGTCCATGAGCATGCCCAGCACGGTGGTGGAGCCGTCCGGCTCGTTCACCAGGTACACGTTCTCGATCACGAAGACCTCTCGGCCGGTCTTGTGCCGCAGCCTGATGTCGTAGTTCGATAGCCGGCCCCGCTCCTTCAATTCCTTGAGGTAGCGGGCGCGGTCCTCCGGATCGAAGTACAGCTCCGCCGCATTGATTGCCGTGAGTTCCTCGCGGTCCGCGTAGCCGAGCACGTGCGCCATGGCGTCGTTGCATTCCACGAAACGGCCGTCGGGCGTTGTGCGGAAGATGCCCGCGAGGTTCCCATTGAGCAGGTCGCCATAGCGTTGGCTCAATTCGGCATGCGCCGCTCTCCAGTCCACCTGCTGCATGGCCTGCCGTTCAGTTGGTTTCACGGCTGGTCGCCACCTGGCTGGAACGGCGGCGGCAGGCGCTCGCCATCAACGGTGACTTCTGCGCCATCGCGGTAGCGAATCACCAGATCGATGGTGCCGTCCTCTCGGAAAAACGTGTGCTCGCCTTGGGCGAGGCCTGCGGAATAACGGCCCTCCTGCTTCATCCTTCCATTCGGCCAGTACCAGCGGTGCTTGCCATCCGGCTCGCCGTTCTGGAAGGCGCCCATGAAGTAGCGCTTGCCATCGCCATAGGTGTAATTCCAGGTACCGTCCTTCAGGCCATCCTTGTACGAGCCCGCCTCGTGGTGGTCGCCGACTTCATAGGTCCACTTTCCCTCCTTCCTGCCATCGATGTACTCGCCTTGCGTGATGATCTTCCCTTGCTCGTCATATTCCGCCGATGCGCCATCCTCCCTGCCCTTGCGGTACAACTCCTGCCGGTGAAGGGCTCCTCCCTCGTAGTACCAAGCCCACGCCCCGTGTGCGAGGCCGTTGAGGTACTTGCCGCGCTGCTCCACTTTGCCGCTTCGATGGTAGAAGCTCCAGTCTCCATCCTTCTTCCCCTCCTTGTAGCTGCCTTCAGCGCGCTTCTCCCCGGTGCTGTAGTACTCCACCCATGGTCCTTCCATGGCGCCCGCCTCATTCACCAAGCCTTCGCTCAGGAGTTGATCGCCTTGGTACAGTCTCGCTCCCTTGATGCTCCCATCGGTGCTGAATTCCTTGAAAAGTCCCTCGCGCTTGCCTGATTTGGAGTAGCCACCCAGCGAGGCCACCTTTCCGTTGGAATGGAAGGTGCGCTTGATCTCCACCGTGAGCTTCTCGGCCGCACCCGTGTCCACTACTCCGCCATCATACTTCGCCAACTCCTTCAGGTTACCCTGGGCATCGTATTCCTTGAAGATGCCATGGCGCTTGTCATCCACAAAGGCGCCTTCCCATCGCACTCGCCCGTTCGCATGGAATTCCTTCCACGGTCCTTGCCGCAAGCCTTGCCTATCAGTCTGGTTGATGTCCTCCCTGCGCCTGAGCATGCCCGCACCGAAGTGCAGAAGCGCCGTCACGCGCCCGTCCGCCGCGTACTCGAATCCCTTGCCTTCCTCGCGGCCGGCCTTGAATGGCACCTCCTTTCGCTTCCTGCCTTGCACATCGTAATACACGGCAACACCCTCTCGCAGATCATTGGAGTAAGGAATCTCCGCGAGCACGGCGCCCGATGTATCGAACTGGATGGTCATGCCCTCCTTCCGGTCGTTCTTGTACGCGATCTCCGTCTCCTTTCTTCCTTGCTCGTCGAAGAAGCTCCAGACACTATCGAGCATAGCGGACTTGCGCCCGCCCTCTGAGCGAAGCGCGCCATTCTCATGGTAGTTGCGCCACCATCCTTCGGGCTTTCCATCACGCAAGGCTCCTTCGCTGCTCAAGCCTCCGTTCGCATGGTAATAGCGCACCAAGCTATCCTGCGCACTGACGCCCATGCACAAGAGAGCAGCTAGATTCAGGAATAGTGGCTTTATCATCATTCTCTTTATAGAGGATTGATGTGTTAGTATAGTCGGTTGGATCTGTTGGTGATCCGTGTCGACGGAATTTGGCGGGATGGGTTATCAAAAGTAATCCACCAGCGATCAACGATTCG